>DXDX01000078.1 GCA_019115265.1 Candidatus Flavonifractor merdigallinarum
AAGCTGCATCCTGATTCTCTTGCATGTATGTTGAAATAAATTCGCGTATTTTTTGGGTCATGGACGGCTCATCATCACAAACTGCAAATTTTATCATTTATTATCACCACACTTATCTTATTAGCATATCAAATGTAGAGGAAAGCAACAATGCTGCGGTCATGAAATGCTATAAATTCGTAGTGAAATGTTTTCTAAGCAGAATGATTGACAAATTCAGGTGGAGGAGCCGGCATGCTGGCCGGGATGAAAATGTTATCCTGCTGGGGCCGCTTGGAGCGTGCAGGTGGCGGGTTTATCTGCGCCCGGCCGCTCCACCACACTTGTGTGGTGAATATCTGTGGACAGACTTACCGGCTGCGGGAACGGTGGAAGGCTTGCCATCTAGCCAGTTCCAACGGCTGAACTTCCGGCGTTTGGGTCATTTTCTGGACGGCGTTGACACATAAAACTCAACCGGACGCATTCCACACACCTCACGACAGTACATCAGCAAGCACAGAAAAAGCCCTCCGTTCTCATTCGAGAACGGAGGGCTTTGCGATACGCTTGGTTTACCGCTGACTTCCGGAAACTTTTATTTCCTCGGATTGTGAATAGCGGCCTGGGCGGCGGCCAGGCGGGCAATGGGCACACGGAAGGGGGAGCAGGACACATAGTCCAGACCCACATTGTGGCAGAACTCCACGCTGGTGGGGTCGCCGCCATGCTCGCCGCAGATGCCCAGATGGATGTTGGGACGGGTCTCGCGGCCCAGCTGGACTGCCATCTTCACCAGGCGGCCTACACCCTTCTGATCCAGATGGGCGAAGGGGTCCGACTCATAGATCTTGTGCTCATAGTAGGCGTCCAGGAACTTGCCCGCGTCGTCACGGCTGAACCCGAAGGTCATCTGGGTGAGATCGTTGGTGCCGAAGGAGAAGAACTCCGCCTCCTTGGCAATCTCATCGGCGGTGAGGGCGGCCCGGGGAATCTCAATCATGGTGCCCACTTCGTACTTCATCGCAAGGCCGGAGGCGGCGATGAGGGCGTCGGCGGTCTGCACCACCACATCCTTGACAAATTTGAGCTCCTTCACCTCGCCCACCAGAGGAATCATAATTTCAGGGACCATCTTCCAGTCCGGGTGCTTTTTCTGGACATTGATGGCGGCGTTGATGACAGCGGTGGTCTGCATAGCGGCGATCTCCGGGTAGGAGACAGCCAGACGGCAGCCGCGGTGCCCCATCATGGGGTTGAACTCGTGGAGGGAGGCGATAACATTGTGGAGCTTTTCCACCGTAATGCCCATCTCCTGGGCGATCTCCGCAATGTCCTCTTCCTTGGTGGGCAGGAACTCGTGGAGCGGGGGGTCCAGGAAGCGGATGACCACGGGCAGACCCTCCATGGCCTCGTAGATGCCCTCAAAATCGCCCTGCTGATAGGGCAGAATCCGGTCCAGAGCCTTTTTGCGGTCCTCGGGGTTGTCCGAGACAATCATCTCCCGCATGGCCTTGATGCGCTCGCCCTCAAAGAACATGTGCTCGGTGCGGCACAGGCCGATGCCCTGGGCGCCGAAGGCGCGGCCCTGGGTGGCGTCCCGGGGGGTGTCGGCGTTGGTGTACACCTTCAGCTGACGGAACTGGTCCGCCCAGCCCATCAGGCGGCCGAAGTAGCCCGAGCCGGGGTCGGCAGGAACGGTGGCAATGGCCTCGCCATAGATGTTGCCGGTGGAGCCATCCAGGCTGATCCACTCGCCTTCATGGTAGGTTTTCCCGCCCAGAGTAAACTGCTTGGCGTTGTAGTCCACCACAATCTCGCCGCAGCCGGACACGCAGCAGGTGCCCATGCCGCGGGCCACCACCGCCGCGTGGGAGGTCATGCCGCCCCGGACGGTGAGAATACCCCGGGCTACCTGCATGCCTTCAATGTCCTCGGGGGAGGTCTCCAGGCGGACCAGAATGACCTGCTCGCCCCGGTCGTGCCACTCCTTAGCGTCCTCGGCGGTAAAGACCACCTTGCCGCAGGCGGCGCCGGGAGAGGCGGCCAGGCCCTTGCCGATGACGGCGGCCTTTTTCAGGGCCTCGGGGTCAAACTGGGGGTGGAGGAGGGAGTCCAGCTGCTTGGGCTCCACCCGGCAGACGGCGGTCTTTTCATCAATCATGCCCTCATCTACCAGATCCACCGCCACTTTCAGCGCGGCGGCGGCGGTGCGCTTGCCGTTGCGGGTCTGGAGCATGTAGAGCTTGCCGTTTTCAATGGTAAACTCCATGTCCTGCATGTCCTTGTAGTGCTTCTCCAGCTTGTCCGCGATGGCGGCGAACTGGTCGTACACCTCGGGCATCTCCTCGTGGAGCTTGCTGATGGGGGAGGGGGTGCGCACGCCGGCCACCACATCCTCGCCCTGGGCGTTGATAAGGTACTCGCCAAAGAGGGCCTTCTCACCGGTGGCGGGGTTGCGGGTGAAGGCCACGCCGGTGCCCGAGCTGCTGCCCGAGTTGCCGAACACCATGGACTGCACGTTGACGGCGGTGCCCCAGTCGTAGGGGATCTCATTCATGCGGCGGTATACATTGGCGCGGGGGTTGTCCCAAGAGCGGAACACCGCCTTGACCGCCTCCATCAGCTGGACCTTGGGGTCCTGGGGGAAGTCCTCCCCCTTTTCCTGTTTATAGAAATCCTTGAAGAGCACCACCAGGTTCTTCATGTCGTCGGTATCCAGCTCGATGTCCTCTTTGACACCCTTTTTCGCCTTTACCTCGTCAATGATCTCCTCAAAGCGCTTCTTGGACAGCTCCATCACCACATCGGAGAACATCTGAATGAAGCGGCGGTAGGAGTCGTAGGCGAAGCGGGGATTGTTGGTGAACTTGGCCAGGCCCTCCACCACAATGTCGTTGAGGCCCAGGTTCAGGATGGTATCCATCATGCCGGGCATGGAGGCCCGGGCGCCGGAGCGGACCGAGACCAATAGAGGATTTTCGGGGTCGGCAAATTTCTTGCCGCAGATTTCTTCCATCTTGCCCAGATACTCATAGATCTGTGCCTGGATGTCCGCATTGATCTGACGGTTGTCCTTATAATACTGGGTGCAGGCCTCGGTGGTCACAGTAAAACCCTGAGGGACCGGCAGACCCAGATTCGTCATCTCCGCCAGGTTGGCGCCCTTGCCGCCCAGCAGCTCCCGCATGGAGCCGTTGCCTTCGGAGAAGAGATAGACAAACTTGTGTGCGTTGGCCATGTAACATTCCTCCTAGAAGCGTTTCACTAAGGGGATTATACCATTTGTACGAAAAAATGCAAGTAAGATTACAAAATATCATCTATATTCCCGAAAATCGAAAATAGGAATGAAAGACTTCCTGCATAAAAAGGGGGGAGAACCGCGGATATCTGGTACTTTTCTGCACATAATCGAAGAGGGTATGGAAAAAAGATGCAAAAAAAGGTGCCGGTGAAAACTTTTACCGGCACAAAAAATGAAACTTTATGAATCCAGGCTCTTCAAAACCTTCTGGGCGGCGTCCGCGTCGTTGGCTACCACCAGAAGGACCGAGTTGCCTTTCTGGTCCAGGATGGCTTTATCCAGCTTGCCCACCTCTTCGGGCTGGTAGTCCTTCAGAGCCTCTGTCTGCTCCGAGACCCGGTCCCGCAGCGCCTCCATGGCCTGCTTGGCGGTGTCCTCATCCTTGAGGGTGAGCACGGCAATCTCCTCTGCGCCAGCCGTGAGAGAGGTGTACACGGCGCTGTCGGTGACGTTGTTGGCGTCAATGTTGTAGAGGGGGCCGCACACCAGGTCCAGGCTCATGGCGTCCAGCGGCTGGGAAAAGGCGGTGGAGTCCAGCAGGGCCTGTGCGGTGGCGGCGGGGTCGTAGGGCTTGGAGGCGCTGTCGCTGCCGCCGCCGCAGGCGGTCAGCAGGGCGCCCAGCAGCAGTGCGGGGACCAGCAGACGGGTGACCAGATTACGCATGACAATTCTCCTTATCGATTTAACCTAATGTATTTGGATCTACGGTGTGGCACATGAGATAGGACAGCCACTCCTTGTACCAACCCTTGGTGAAGTGGACGCCGTCCACCGTATTTTCCTGGGCCAGAATGCCCTCTGGGGTGCTCAGGGCCGTGGCCACATCCAGCAGCACTACCTTTTTTTCCACCGCCAGTTGGGTGAAAATCTCATTGTATACCGCTACCTTGTCGTTGTTGACGTAGGAGGGCCAGTTTTTGGCGCAGAGGGTGGGGTTTACCGGCACCTGATTTTGTAAGTAGATGATGGCGTTGGGCTGGGTGGCGCGGATGTGGTCAATGAGGGCGGCGAATTTGTCGTGGAAGCCCTGATTGTCGTAGTAGCCCAGCTCGTTGATGCCCAGAGAGATGTACACTTTGCTAAATTTGCCGCTCTTTTGGGTGAGGGCGTCTACAATGGAGTAGGAGGTGCCGTTGAGCTTGATAAGCTTTTTGGGGTTGTTCTGCATCACGTCAAAGATGGTGATCCCCTTGTAGCAGAAGAAGGTGGCGCCCTCAATTCCGCTGTACAGCTGCAAGCCCTCTGTCCGGGAGTCGCCGATAAACAGAGCGTCGGAAAAATAGCTCATATCCACCACCGGCGTCTGGGGAGCGGGCTGCGTGTAGTCAAATTGGGCGGCGGGAGTGGGGGTGGGGGCCAGCTTGGGCGTAGCCGTGGGGGCTAGTGTGGGGGTTGCGGTGCTCTGGATTGGCATGGTGGGCGTGATGGCGGGTGTGGGAGCCGCGGTAGGCGCGGGGGAAGCGGCGGTGCCTTCAGGGCTGCGCAGAGCGCGGGTCAGGGTGGGGGCGATGAGCAGCCCGGCGCAGACCACCAGACCGGCCAGCAGCAGAGGGATGGAGGGGCCGCGGCGGCGGCGGTGAGACATGTTGAATAACCTCGTTTCGAACAGATTCAGGGGGTGAGGAGATATTCCAGCAGCGCTTGGTAGGAAGAGACGGTATGGGTCGGCAAGATTCCGCTGGTGGGATCATCCCCCTGTGGATGATACCAAATCGTATCTAAACCGGCATTGATTCCACCTTGTATATCGGAGAAGAGGTTATCTCCAATCACAACCGCCCGGGAGGGGTCCGAAATACCCATCTCAGACAGGACACAGCGGAAGAACTCTGCCTCCGGTTTTTGATACCCCACCTCCTCAGAGATAAAGAGCCAGGGGATGAGGCTGGAGAGGGGAGAGCGGGCAAAGCGGCCGCGCTGGGCGGCGGCCAAGCCGTTGGTGACGATGGCCAGGATACAGTGGGGAGCCAGCGCACGGCACAGATCCTCCGCGCCCGGCAGCAGATCGCTCCCCTCCGCCAGATGCTCCAGATAGCGGCGGTTGAGCGCTTCCGGGTCGTGCTGCCCTCCCAGGACGCGGTCCAGAATGGCGAAGCGCTCTACCACCAGAACTTCCCGGGGGAGTTCGCCCAGGTCAAAGCGGTGCCACAGGAAACGGTTGACCAGATGGTACAGCTCCACAGTCTCGGCGCTGTCCGGGTAGCCGCAGTCCAGCAGAGTGCGCCGCAGGGCGCGCTCCTCCGCCTGGTCAAAGTCAAAGAGGGTGTGGTCCGCGTCAAAGAGCAGATAATCGTAGCGGGGCATGGACTCAGCTCCTTTCCTGTGAGCGGCGGCGAAAGACCTGCCACATCCGCATGGCGGTGGACACCAGCAGAATTCCCAGCGCCAGCGCGCCGGAGAGGCCCAGGGTGTGCATCCCCTGGTTGAGAAAGAGGGCGGAATTGCCCTGGATGGCGTACTGCATGGTGTAGTAGATGCCGGCGCCGGGGACAAGCGGGAAGATGGAGATGAGGAGAAAGGTGGTTACGGGGCATTTGCGCACCCGGGCCATAATCTCCGAGTAGAGGGAAATGGCCAGAGCGGCCACAAAGTAGCCGATCACTTCGCTTCCGCTCACCGGGAGGACCAGAAGATAGACCAGCCAGCCCCCGGCACCCCCCAGAGAGGCCAGAGGGACCTCCAGTCCGTGGACATTGAAGGGGACCGCAAAGGCGAGGCCGCCGATAAAGGCGTACAGGCAGGGGAGAAAGGTGGAGAGATGCAGTTCCAACAGCCCCACCCCCTCAGACCGCGGCGGCCAAGCTCAGCACAAAGCCGGTGCCCAGGGCAATGGCGGTGGCGATAAGCAGAGCCTGTACCACCAGATTGGTGCCGGAGATCAGATCGCCGGACATGATATTCCGCATGGCGTTGGTGAAGATGAGGCCGGGTACCAGGAGCATCAAAGCGCCGATGATGATAAAGTCCACACTCTCCCCCAGGCCGATGGCCACCAGCAGCAAGGCGCACAGGGCGGAGATGGCCCCGCCGGCGATGGTGCGGATAAACTGGTTGGTGTGCAGCCAGTCCATACCCCGTCCGCACAGGCCGATGGCCAGCCCGCACAGCCCGCCGCACAGGCCGTCCCGGAGACTGCCGCCGAAAAAGAGGGCGTAGGACCCCGCCCCCACAAACCAGGACAGCAGATACATGGGAAAGGAGTAGGTGCGGCGCTGATGCAGAATGGCCTCCATGCGCTGCCGCAGTTCCTCCGGCGGCGGCGGGGACTGGCAGACCTGACGGCACAGCTCGTTATAGGCCATCAGCAGGTCCACATCTGTGTCGTGGGAGGGGATGCGGCGGATACGGGTGGAGGATTGTCCGTCCGGGTCGGTGAGGCTGACGTTGATGCAGTTGGGAATGGCGAAAATCTCGCCGCTCTCCACGCCGTAGGCCTGGAGCACCCGCTGCACCGACTCCTCCACCCGGTAGACCTCCGCGCCGGTGCACATCATGCGGTAGCCCAGCTCGGCGGCCAAGTCCAGAAGAAGCGCGTAGGACGTTTGCAAGGTAAGCACACCTGCCTTTCCACACTGGGTGAGCCAAAATGGGGGCGGGAGGGCACTGGCCCTCCGGTCAGCTTAGCTTACCTCTTTTTGACGCGCGGGGCAAGGGAAAAGTTGTACCATCTTGCCAAATTTCCTCAAAGATTTTCTGTTGCGCCGGATGGGCCCTCCACCGCCGCCCGTTCCGCCTTCAATTCCTCGCAGAGCTGGTAGAAATCCCAGGTGGCGTTGCCGGGGGTGACAATGGCCTTGTACACCGAGCGGGGTACACCGGCGCGCAGCAGAGCGGACAAGACCCGGTCCAGCGCCGGACCGCCCAGCCCGGAAAAGACCATAATGCTCTCGGTGAGGGGGGCGCGCTCGTTGAGAAGTGCCTCCGGCTTGGGCAGGAGTCCGGTAAAGGAACCCACCGGGCAGCCCAGCTCCTCCGGGGAGATGGCGCGGATGCGCAGGCCGTGGGTGGCAAAGACCGCCTTGGCCTTTCCGCCCTCCTTGGGAGAGGCGGCGTTATAGTAGAGGACCATACCGCGGGACACGGGCATGGAAACTCCTCCTTTCTTTAATCGACTTGTTTGGCGTTGGGGTAGATGTGCTCCATCCGTTCGTCGGGGAAGCGCTCATCCAGAAGCTGAGAGAGGAAGGTGGTAGGGCTGGGGTTTTCCAGATGGCGCTGGGTGTAGCGGGCCAGGGCCAGCGAGGAGACCGCCATATTGACGACCATAAAGGCCAGCAGGACCCAGGTGCCCACCTTGCCCACCCGGATGGGGATGCGCTCAATGAGCCGGGAGAGTAGAGGATAGGCCCCTTTCAGCCAGAACACCGCCGCGATACCCCAGAAAAAGCAGAAGAGCAGATTGATGCGCCCGCCCAGATTAAAGGGCAGGTGGCTGTAATCCCAAAAGATGGTGCCAAAGACCAGCTCAGTAAAGACGCTGCACACATACTCGTACACGCCGCCCAGCACCGTGCCGGCCAGAAAGATGTAGCGGTCATTCTTATCCTTATATTTGTACAGCACCGCGGTGAGCAGCACCGCGCCCAAACCCCAGACCACGCTGAACGGGCCCCAGACCAGGCTGCTGCGGCTCATCCAGACGCCAGCGGTGAGGCGGCAGAAGATCGTCTCAATGATGTCCCCCAAAAAGGCGGCGATGACAAAGAGCCACACCAGCTTGTGGAAGCAGCAGCCCAGCGCAAAGACCGTGGGGACGGCTTTGGCCGGAGTGCCCTGGTGGAGCAGCTTCTCCGGGGCTAGATTGGGATAGGCCCGCATCATCCGGCGCTGGACCCGGCCGGTGATGGCGTTGCCAAACTGGGTGGAGAGGTTGCGGAAGTCCTCCTGCAAGGCGGTCAGGCGGCGCAGACGCAGGCGCAGCTGGAGCACCGAGATGAGGGAGACCAGCAGGTCAATCCCCACCAGCACCAACAGAATCAACAGCGCGGGCCGGGCGATGCGGGAGGGAAGGAGGGAGAGGAGGGAGCAGATCAGCGGGTTCGTGACCCGGATGCACAACACCGCCAGCAGGCCCCAAATGATCAGATGGGGGAGGGTGATGTACCCCTCAAACTGGAAGCGGTAGCGGGTATAGTCCCACCACTTGCGGTGGAAGATGCGCTCCAGCACAAAGCCGGTAACAAAGACCAGAAAGGCGGAGAGCACCGCACCGGCCAGGAAGAGGAAGAAGAGGCGGTCCCGCAATTCCGGCAGGAAGATGGAGAACACCACCGCCGCCACACCATAGATGGGACAGAAGGGGAGCGTGAGAAAGCCGGTGTTGACAAAGGTGTGCTTGCGCAGTGCGGCCACGATTACCCCAGCACACCAGCCGGCAAAGGAATAGAGCAGGAAAAACCACAGAAGCTCATAGAGAGTGTTGTACATAAGAGGTCCTTTCTTCCGCTCAGGTGTTGGGGGTGATGGGACAGATTTCGCAGACGGTCAGCACGCCGTCCGCCACCGTAAAGCGCACATCCAGCCCGGCAAAGGGGAGGCCGTAGACTCGCTCCGGGTCCTTTTGGTAGGAGGGGCGGGGGTCGTGGGCCAGTACGCCCAGCAGGCCCTCCAGCTCCTCCGGAGGCACCAGGGAGCGCCAGCGCTCAGGCAGGTTCACCTCCAGCGTTCGCTCCGAGAGGCCGGTAGTAAACCCACCGCTGGCGTCCGGGTGGCTGTCGGCGTAGGGCAAATACGGCTTAATGTCGTAGATGGGGGTGCCGTCCATCAAATCCGCTCCCGCCACATGGAGAATAGGGCCCTGAGTGGTGTGGAGCTCCACCCCTTCCAGACGCACCGAGGAGAGGCCGATGGGGTTGGGCCGGAAGGGGGAGCGGGTGGCAAAGACCCCCATCCGGGCGTTGCCACCCAGACGGGGTGGGCGTACCGTGGGGGACCAGTGCTCCCGCACCGCGCCGGAGAACTGCCAGATGAGCCAGATGTGGGAATACTCCTCCAGCCCCCGCAGGGCGTCGGGATTGCGGTACTCCGGCTCAAAGACCACCTGGGCCTTCAGCGCGTCCACCAGTCCGCTCTGCCGGGGGACGCCGAACTTGGTGGGAAAGGCGGTGTGGATGCGGGCGATCACCTGAAAGGGATGTGTCTCACTCATAAATGGGACCTCGTTTGTGAAAAGATGGGGATTCCTGCACCAGTATAGCACAACCCGCCGCCTGGGGGAAGAGGCGGCGGGCGGAAAGGCGGCATTGCGCGAAAAAGGGAACTATGGTATGATGAAACTCGATTTTACCGAATCATTTGTCCGATCGACAGTATTGTTTTCACAATGTGGGAGGAAAATAGCGCTATGAGCTACGCGGATACTCTTTTTTTGCAGACCTGCCGGGAGATTTTGGAGCACGGCGTGTGGGATACCGACCAGGAGGTGCGCCCCCGCTGGGAGGATGGGACACCGGCCCACACGGTGAAGTGTTTTGGGGTGGTCCACCGCTATGATTTGCGGCGGGAATTTCCCATTCTCACTGTGCGGAAGCAGTATCTGAAGAGCGCGGTGGATGAGCTGCTGTGGATTTGGCAGAAGAAGTCCAACAACATCCACGATTTGCATTCCCACATCTGGGATTCCTGGGCGGATGAACAGGGCTCCATTGGCAAGGCCTACGGCTATCAGCTGGGAGTGAAGCACCGCTACCCGGAGGGGGAGTTTGACCAGGTGGACCGGGTGCTCTACGATTTGAAGCACAACCCCGCCTCCCGGCGCATCCTCACCAGCCTCTATAACCACCACGATTTGAGCGAGATGGCGCTGTATCCCTGCGCCTGGTCGGTCACCTTCAATGTGAGCGGCCACACCCTCAACGCCATTCTCAACCAGCGCAGCCAGGACATGCTCACCGCCAACGGGTGGAATGTGATGCAGTATGCGGTGCTGCTCCACATGCTGGCCCAGGTATCCGGCCTGGAGGCGGGGGAGCTTGTCCATGTGATTGCCGACGCCCACATCTATGACCGCCATGTGCCCATTGTGGAAAAGCTCCTCCAGCGGGAGCCGTACCCCGCCCCCCGCTTCCAGCTGGATTCCAGCATTCAGGACTTTTACCAGTTTACCCCCGAGAGCGTCTCTCTGGATGGGTATGAGGCCCACGCCCTGGACGACAAAATTCCGGTGGCCATTTGAAATTTTATATCAAAAATCACCGAGAAATCCTGTTTTGAGAGGTTATCGGTGATTTTTATAGAAGTTTCAGGATAAGATGTGTGATTCCCAATATCAGTCAATTTGCCTCTTCCAAAATTTTGATATTTTATCTATTTATCGTCTGTTGATTTCATATTTACTGCCGTCTAACTGATTCAGATTGGTATCTTTCAGCACAATGACACGCTTTTTCGTTCTATCAATTTCAGCCTCAAACAAAACGACAGGTGGGGTAGGAGCTCCTCCACAGAGAACGATTGACTTTTGATTGGTTCGAGGATCCATTTGAACCAATAGTGGCGTACCATCCTCTTGCCAATCCCAGTATTGATGACATTTTAGTATTGGTTTTGGAAAGATAAGAAACTTTACGACCCAGTTCTTACGTTCATTTTTTACGATATTTAAT
>DXDX01000079.1 GCA_019115265.1 Candidatus Flavonifractor merdigallinarum
GACCCTAACCCGGTCCTCACCCAACAGATTTCCGATTTGAATAGCAATAGTCTGTTGAGTGTGTTCCATCGTGTTTGCTGAAATGAGGGAAAAAAGTGGAGACTGTATTCAATTTTGCTTCTGCTCTTCCCTTTATGACAATCCATTGACTGTACATTTTTTCTTTTTCTGGGCCGATTGAAAGCTACTGGAGTCTATCTTTTAACAACATCTGATGCACCTACCTCTGTAACATCTGTTTTTGGGATATTTTTGAAATAGATACATTAATAACTGGATTGTATCAAAAACTGTATTGACTTGCAATCTTTTGTAGGATAAATATTCCAAATGTTAATTCAGGAGGAGACTATTTGTAGGAGTAATATAGGATGAACACCATCTTTTCCTCTTGGGATAAGCGCTTTTCTTTGCGTCACTTTTTGCGATAGTTTGATACAAATACTCTATGTTTGTAGATTATGACAAGGGGTAAATGGTTGTAAAATTCTCGTTTCCGGCCATTGAGCGCTGTTGATGTGCGGCGTCAGGTACTGCTCCGGTTGTACGATTTAAGATTTCGTTAAGAATTTGTCACCCGTTTGCAAATATCTTCGGGGGAGGGAGATGGTATAATGGCCTCAGCAAGTCTCTGCCCAGCCACCGCGGGCAGGGGCGGGATTAGGAGGAAACGAACTATGACGGAACAACAGACTCCCGTTTCAACTCCGGTGGAACAGGTTCCGGAGGCCGCCACGGTCCCGGAGGTCCCCAGACCGAAGAAGAGACGCCAACGCAAAAAGCTTCTCAGCCGCCTGCTGGCTGTGGTGCTGGTGCTGGCGCTGGCGGGGGGCGGCGGCTTCGCGCTGTGGAAATTCGCCTTTACCAACAAGCCCAAAGACAAAGGGGAGATGCTGCTGGGGACGGTGGACATCGGCTCCATCTCCTCCATGGTACAGGGTACCGGCAATGTGACCGCCAAGTCCTCTGCCACCATTACCCTCACCAACGCCGGCACCGTCACCCAGGTGATGGTCACCGAGGGGCAGCAGGTGGCCAAGGGAGACCCACTGTACACCATTCGCAGTGAGGCGGCGGAGGAGAATGTCAAAACGGCCCAGGAGGCCCTCAAGACCGCCCAGGAGAATGTGACCAAGCTCCAGCAGAACGTGACCAAACTCCAGGGCGAGGTGGAAAAGCGCCGGGAGGAGCTGGCCAAAATTCAAAAGGAGCTGGAAAAGCTCACCATCCAGGCTCCCTTCTCGGGGAAGCTCCTGAATGTGGAGAAATTGCAGGTGGGGGACCCGCTGAGCAAGGATGGCCGGGTGGCCACTCTGGTCAATGACAAGAAGCTGCGCCTGTCCCTCTATTTCAGCTACGCCTATGAAAATGCCATTTCCGCCGGGCAGAGCGTGAAGGTGTCCATCCCCGCCATTTTGCAGGACTACACCGGCACTGTGGAGAAGATCAACAAGATTAGCTTCATCACCCCCGAGGGCTCCAAGTGCTTTGAGGTGGTGTGCGTGCTCCAGAACCCCGGCACCCTCACCCAGGATATGGACGCCACCGCCGCTCTCACCACCGCAGACGGCACCCCCATTTACCCCTACCAGAGCGGCAAGCTCCAGTACTACGAGAGCCGGGAGATTACCGCTAAAATCGGCGGCCCGGTGAAGTCGGCAAACCTCCTCAACTACGCCGATGTGACCATGGGCCAGACCCTGGTGGTCCAGGGAGACGACGAAATCCGGGAGCAGATTAACTCCAAGAACGAGGAGATTACCACCGCACAAAAGAGCGTGGAGGACGCGCAGAAGAGTGTGGAGGAGGGCCAGAAGGGGGTCATGGAGGCCCAGAAGAAGGTGGACGAGGCCCAGAAAGCCCTGAACGACTTTAACGCGGTGTCTCCCATGGACGGAACCGTGGTCTCCCTGGGCATCGTGGCCGGGGAGGAGGTCCAGAGCGGCAAGGTGGCCGTCTCCATCGCGGACACCTCCGTGATGAAGGTGGTCATTGATGTGGACCAGCGCAACATCTCCTTTATTGAAAAGGGGCAGATGATTGACCTCACCGACTGGAACAGCAACAGCTATGTGGGCACCGTGGAGTCGGTGAGCCTGGAGCCCAAGGCAGACAGCTCGGTAACGGTGTTCCCCGTCACCCTGACGGTGGACAACTTTGACGGTACCCTGCGCAACGGCGTCAGCGTGGATTACTCCTTTGCCGCCAGCCAGAGCCTGGACTGCATGGTGGTCCCCGCCGCCGCCATCCGCTACACCAGCGACGCGGAGGGCAACACCCAGTCGGTGGTCTATCTCCAGGCGGAGGAGCGCCCGGAAAACGCCATCGACCTGCCCAAGGCGGAGCCCGGTATGGAGGGGGGCACCGACGCCCCGCCGGAGGGCTTCTACCCCGTGCCGGTGGAGGAGGGCCTCTCCGACGCGGCCAACGCGGAGATCAAGTCCGGCCTCAATGTGGGCGACGTGATCTTTGTGACCTACCAGAACACCGAAGGCACGGCCTACGGCTAAGAAGAGGAGCGGATAGCCTTGCTCATCGACATCAAAGAGGTATTTAAAATCTACAATGAGGGCTTTGAGAATGAGGTGCGGGCCTTGAATGGCGTCTCCCTTCAGATTGACCGGGGGGAGTTTGTGGCCATCGTGGGACAGTCCGGCTCCGGTAAGTCCACCCTGATGAACATTCTGGGCTGTCTGGACATCCCCACCTATGGGGACTACCACCTGGACGGCACCGATGTCACCGAGCTGAGCGACCGGCAGCTCTCCCACATCCGCAACAAGCAAATTGGCTTCATCTTTCAGGGCTTCAATCTCATTCCCGCCCTCTCCGCCTATGAAAATGTGGAGCTGCCCCTCATCTATCAGGGGGTGCGCACCAGGGAGCGGGAGGAGCGGGTGATGGATGCTTTGGAGCGTGTGGGTCTGGCCGAGCGCAGCGAGCACCGCCCCACCGAGATGTCCGGCGGCCAGCAGCAGCGTGTGGCCATCGCCCGGGCCATCGCCACCCATCCCCCCATTATCCTGGCCGACGAGCCCACCGGCGCCCTGGACTCCAAGACGGGCCAGCATGTGCTGCAAATTCTCCGGCGGCTCTATCAGGAGGGGACCACCGTTATTCTCATTACCCATGACAACTCCATCGCCGCCACCGCGCCCCGGATGGTGCGCATCTCCGACGGCAGCATCGTGGCGGACCAGGAACAGGAGGTGGATTGGCTGTGAGCATTGTGCAGTCCATCAAGCTGGCCATCAAGTCCATCGTCGCCCGGAAGGGGCGCACCTTCCTGACCATGCTGGGCATCATCATCGGTCTGGCTTCGGTCATTACCCTGGTGTCCTACGCCAAGGGTCAGACCAAGGAGATCATGCAGTACTACGAGAGCATGGGCTCCAACCAAATTCAAATCAGCGCCAGCAAGTGGGGCGCCGGAGGCGACAAGGTATTTCAGAGCCTGTATGACTACTGCCTGAAGCTGGAGGATCTGGTGGTGGGGGTCACACCCAGCGGCAGTGTCTACGGCACCGTCCAATACGGGGCCAAGAACTCCGAAACGATGGACCAGAGACCCACCGTCTATCTGGGCAGCGACCAGTGGTCCCTGTGCAACAACTTCACCATTGGGAAGGGCCGGGACCTGTGCTACATGGACATCAAGAACAACACGCAGGTGTGTGTGCTGGGGTCCAAGGCGGCGGAGCTCTTTTTCGACTACGCCAACCCCCTGGGTAAGGAGATCACCGTCTGCGGCGTGCCCCTCCAGGTGGTGGGGGTGTATGCCCAGAAGGACTTCTCCGGCAACGACTACTCCCTGGACAATGTGATTGCCGTGCCCTACACCCTCAACCAGACGCTGTCCCTGGCCTCCAAGTCCTTTACGGATATGAGCGAGTTTGTGGTCAAGGCCAAGAGCAAGGACGCCACCAACGAGGCGGTCACCCTGCTGGAGGTCTTTTTGAAGGGGCTCATTGGGGACTCTCAGTCGGGTATGAGCTACGGCTATTATAATGTGTATTCCACCAACCAGGGCCAGCAGAGCGCCGACGAGGCTACCAAGGGCCAGCAGGCCCTGCTGGGCGGCATCGCTGCCATCTCCCTGCTGGTGGGTGGCATCGGCATTATGAATATCATGCTGGTGACCGTCACCGAGCGCACCCGGGAAATTGGCATCCGCAAGGCCATCGGCGCCGAGCGGCGGACCATTGTGCTGCAATTTCTCATTGAGGCCTGCATGATCTGCGGCATCGGCGGGATTCTGGGCATTCTCATCAGCTACCCCGCCACCTGGATTTACTGCAAGCAGCAGCTGGGCTATCTGGTCAGCCCGGACCCGTCCATTATGGCCCTGGCCGGGGTGGTGTCGGTGCTGCTGGGCATCCTCTTCGGCCTCTATCCCGCCATCAAGGCCAGCGGCCTCCAGCCGGTGGAGGCCCTGCGGGCCGAGTAATGAGGGCCTATTCAGAGAAGGAGATACGATTTTATGAAGCTGAAACGCATTCTGGCCGCCCTGATGGCGCTGGCCCTGGCGGCGGGCCTGCTGGTCCTCCCCACCGGGGCGGCCTCCTCGGGCAGCGCCTTTGTGGACATTCAAGACCCCCAGGTGGCGGAGGCCGCCGAGCTGCTGCGCCTGCTGGGCGTGGTGGAGGGCACCGGCGGCGGCTCGTTCCGCCCCAACAACACCCTCACCCGGGCGGAGTTCTGCAAAATGGTGGTGGATGTGATGGGGAAGGGGGACCTGGAGCCCGCCCAGCGGGGCCGGACCATCTTCCTGGACGTGGGGCCCAAGCACTGGGCCCGGGGGTATGTGAATCTGGCCTCCTCCCTCACCACCAGCGGGGAGCTGGCCCAGACCTCCAGCACCCAGAACAGCGAGGAAAAGCCCACTGCCGCCGCGGACCGCATCATCATGGGGGTGGGCAACGGCAATTTTGAGCCTGACCGCCCCATCAGCTACGGCGAGGCGGTGGCCATCCTCACCCGCATTCTGGGCTACACCACCGGGGACATCGCCCCCGGTTCCACCTGGTACGACGGCTATCTGGCGGTGGGGGCCACTACCGGCCTCACCGACGGCATCAACCGCACCGGCGGCTCCAGTCTTACCCGGGCCGAGGCCGCCCGCCTCTTTGAAAACCTCATCTTTGCCAAGGGGAAGGGCGAGGATACCTGCTACCTGGTGAGCAAGCTGGGCGGCACCCTCACCGACGACGTGGTGCTGCTGGCGCTGAAGAATGACGCCGGGACCGGCTCCTCCACCGTCACTGTGGCCAGCGCCGGGGGGACCAACAGCCCCAAGACGGAGCGCCTGGACCTCTCCTCCCAGCTGCTGGGCGTGCGGGGCCAGATGGTGCAGGACAAGAGCGGCAAATTCCTCACCCTGCGCCCCAATGAGGGGGACACCATCCGCCGCATCACCATCAACGGCAAGGTGGACGCCAACTATGTCACCGCCAACGGGGAGCAGATTACCATTGCCCCGGACACGGTGGTGTGGAAGAGCGGGGAGGCCACCACCTTTGAAAAGGTGTGGTCCTACCTCTATAACGGCACCCCCCTGACCCTGTGCTACGGCCCCTCGGGGAAGCTGGACTATGTATATATCTCCGCCGCCTCTCAGGCCAGCGACGAGGTGCTGGTGGCCCGTACCAAGCCCGACGGCACCCACAACCCCTTTATCACCCTGGTGGACCGGGGCGATTACAAGCTCTACAAAAACGGCGTGCCTGCCACCGTGGCAGATCTGCGGCAGTACGACGTGGCCACCTATGACGCGGGGAGCGGCATTCTGTCGGTGTCCGACTTGCGCCTCACCGGCTACTATGAGAACGCCACACCCAACTCCTCCGCCCCCACCACCGTGACCATGCTGGGCCAGGAGTTTACCGTTCTGCCCGGCGCCATTGAGGACTTGAAGGGCTTCCGGCCGGGGCAGCAGATGACCCTCCTCTTCACCAGCGATGGCCGGGTGGCCGGTGCGCTGGACCCCGAGGTGGCCCGTTCCACCACCGTGGGCGTGGTGGAGGAGTGCAGCGACGGCACCGCCAAGGTGAAACCGCTCCTGCGCTTCTGGAACAGCAAGGGGGAGGAAGTGGTATTCCAGGGCAAGACCGGCCTGGGTCCCACCGAGTCGGCCAAGCTGGTGGGCCAGCTGGTCACCGTCTCCTCCAACAAGGACCGCATGTACCTCTCCCGCCTCTCCAGCGGCAGCAGCGTCAGCGGCACTCTGAATGTGGCACAGCGCACCCTGAATGGTGTGGCGCTGGCGGAGAATGTGCGCATGTTCGAGCGGGTGGGCACCAGCGAGCCCAAGGAGATCACCTTCGAGCAGCTTACACGGGATACCGTGCCGGGCACCAAGATTGTGTATGCCGGCCGGGATTATGCGGGCAAGTACAGCATTCTGGTCTTTGACGATGTGACCGGCGACCAGTACACCTATGGCTACTCTATCTTCAAAGGCGCTGAGGCAGTGGACCCCGGCTCCATGTCGTACAGCAATGCCCATCTGTCTGTGGAGAATGGCGGCGGCACCCTGAGTGTGGTGTGCGGCGGCACCTTCCAGAACCGTACGGTGATGGGAATTGCACCCTCGGTGGAGACCCTGGACGGAGAGCACAAGCTGGCCGGGTATGTCACCCTCCAGCAGGCCAACGGTGTGGTTCGGGGCGGCTATGACCCGGAGACCCACACCCTCCAGGTCGGGGAGGAGCGCTTCCCCATCTCCCAGGATGTCTGGTGCTACAACCGCAGCACTGGCTACTGGTTCGAGGGCAAGACCGGCTATGAGCGCTTTGAGCAGGCCCGGGCCTACTCCGAGCAGATGCGGGTCTACTACGACAAGTCTCCCCGCGAGGGCGGCAAGATCCGTATGGTCGTTGTGGACTAAAATTCCAGGTATAACAACAGAGCCCTCCGGCGCGCATGTGCCGGGGGGCTGTGTTTTGTTGAGGGCCGCCGCAACGGCGGGGGATTTTTGTGCTCGCCGCACGGGCGTCCTGCGCGGACAGCGCCCGATTTCTTTTCGCGGAAAAGAAACCGGGGAAAGAAAAGGCGGAGAGGGGAACTTCTCGTTCCCCTCTCCACTCCCCTCCAAAAGGGCGGCCTTTGAAAGGGGGCCGCCCCATTTGTGGGTGCTAGATGATAGCCTTTTCTGTGGCACTAAGTGGAATCTAGGTGCTACCTGTCTTGCACCGCAGTACAACACTCTCCTCATAGGCGGAAAGCCTGGTTCAAATGGCACCGAGCCTGGGAAATCCCACCGCAGCAGAACTTAAGCCCGGTTGCGCATTGGGGGGAGTGCAGAGGGGGCAGCGCCCCCTCTGCGCTTTCTTTCCCACCGCTTTCTTTGGCAAAGAAAGCGGTGCTCCCGCCGAGTAGGCGGCCTGTCCGGCGAGGACAAAATCCCCCGCGACTGGGGCAGTTGCCCCAAACGCTCCAAATTACAACGCGCTCCCCGCCTTCTCCCGTGCATCCGAGCGCTTTCCCTTTCGATGGGCCACCGTGTGCTTCACCCCCTCGCACACCAGCGCGGGCGCCAGAGCCAGCCCCGCCACCGCCATCCACTGTTCCCCGGTGAGGGGGACGGTGCGAAAGATACTTTGCAGGGGCGGCACACACAGCACCGCCAGCTGGAGGAGTACCCCCACCAAAAACGCCCGGTTCATGGAGCGGTTGGACAGCACCCCCAGATGGAGAAGGGTGCGGTCCTCACTGCGCACATCATAGGCGTGGAAGAGCTGGGCCAGAGTGAGGGTGGCAAAGGCCATGGTGCTCCCCGCCTCCCGGCCCAGCGGGGAGAGCAAAGTGGTGCACCCCAGTAAGTAGGCCCCCAGAGCCGCCAGCCCGATGAGCGCCCCCTGCCACAGAAGGCGCAGAGAGAACTCCCCATCAAAGAGGGGGGCGTGGGCGCTGCGGGGCGGCTGTGTCATCACTCCATCCTCCACCGGCTCCACCCCGAGAGCCAGGGCGGGGAGGGAATCGGTGACCAGATTCAGCCACAGGAGCTGAACCGGGAAGAGCGGAGCGGGGCGCAAATCCAGCAGAGTCCCCAAAAACACCGCCAAAATCTCCCCAATGTTGCAGGAGAGCAGATAGTGGATGGCCTTGCGGATGTTGGCATAGATGCCCCGGCCCTCCTCCACCGCGTGCACAATGGTGGAGAAGTCGTCGTCCGTGAGAATCATGTCGGCGGCCTCCTTGGCCACATCGGTGCCGGAGCGGCCCATAGCACAGCCAATGTCGGCAGCTTTCAGGGCGGGGGCGTCGTTCACCCCGTCGCCCGTCATGGCGACCACCTTCCCGCGGGCCTGCCAGGCCCGGACAATGCGCATCTTGTGCTCCGGGCTCACCCGGGCGTACACCGAAAAGCGCTCCACCTCCTGCTCCAGCACCTCCTGGGGCATGAAGTCCAAGTCCTCCCCCGTGATTGCCAGCTCCCCGGAGCGGATGAGGTCCAAATCCCGGGCCACCGCCAGGGCGGTGAGCTTGTGGTCGCCGGTAATCATCACCGCCCGGATGCCTGCGGCGCGGCACTGCTCCACCGCGCCCCGCACCTGGGGCCGGGGCGGGTCCATCATGCCCAGCAGCCCCAGAAAGGTGAGCCCCCGCTCCACCGTCTCCGCCTCCAGCTCCCGGGGGAGAAACTCCAAATCCCGGTAGGCCACCCCCAGCACCCGCAGGGCCTGGGCGGCCATGGCGGCGTTGGCCTCCAGGGCACAGCGGCGGCTCTCCCCGTCCATGGTACACCGGCTGAGGAGCACATCGGGGGCCCCTTTCACGATCAGGCGGTAGCCCCCGCCCTTCCGGGGATGGAGGGTACTCATCCGCTTGCGCTGGGAGTCAAAGGGCAGCTCCCCCCGGCGGGGGTACTCCTGCTCCAGGCGGTTTTTGTCCAGTCCTTCCCGGGCCGCCATCTCCACCAGCGCCACTTCGGTGGGGTCGCCGGTACACACCGGGGCGCCGCTGCCGTCATAGCGCAGCGGCACATCGGTACACAGGGCCGCAGCGGTGAGCAGCAGTTCCCGCTGGTGGCTTTTTGGGGTCCACACCTGGGTAACCGTCATCTTATTCTGGGTGAGGGTGCCCGTCTTGTCCGAGCAGATGACCCCCGCGCAGCCCAAGGTCTCCACAGCGGGGAGACGCTTGATGATGGCCCCCCGGCGCACCATGCGGGACACCCCCAGGGCCAGCACAATGGTCACTACGGCGGGGAGCCCCTCGGGGATAGCGGCCACCGCCAGCGACACTGCCGTCAAAAACATGTCCAGCATGGAGCGGTGGAAGAGAAGCCCCACCCCGAACATCACCGCACATACACACACGCACAGGAACGACAGGGTGCGGGACACCTCTCCCATCCGGCGCTGGAGGGGGGTATCTCCGCTCTCCTCCCCCAGCAGCATCCCGGCAATGCGCCCCACCTCGGTATCCATACCGGTGGACACCACCACGCACCGCCCGCGCCCGGCGGTGACCACCGTGGAGGACAGCACCAGATTGTGCCGCTCGGCCAGAGGGGTATCCACCGCCAGCACCGCCCCCGCCTCCTTAGCCACCGGGGCGGACTCGCCGGTGAGGGCGCTCTCGTCACAGTGAAGCCCCGCGCTCTCCAGCAGGCGGGCGTCGGCTGGGACCAAATCCCCCGCCTCCAGCTCCACAATGTCCCCCGGCACCAGCTCGGCAGCCTCCAGGCGCAGCAGCTCCCCCCCTCGTATCACCCGGGCCTGGGGGGCGGAGAGCTGCCGCAGCGCCTCCAGCGCCCGGCGGGCGTTGTCCTCCTGAGAGAGGGAGATGCAGGCGTTGACTACTACAATCAGTAAAATGATGGCCGCGTCCAGCCAGTCGCTTCCCCCGCTGGCCGCCAGGGACAGCCCCGCCGCCCCCAGCAGCACCAGCACCATGGGGTCCTTGAGCTGTAAGAGCAGACGGGTTAAAAGACGGGGTGGTTGGTTTTGGTGCAGGGCATTGGGGCCGTACTGGGAGCGCCGCCGCTGGACCTGCCCGGGGGACAGCCCCCGCTTTCCGTCGCTCTCCAGCTCCCGCAAAACCTCCGTGCCGCTCTTGCTGTGCCATCCACCCATACCGCGCGCCCCTTTCCCTTTTTTGAAATCCAGGTTTTTCCAGTCATCTGATGCCCAGTATAGCCTTCCGACTGGTCCGATTTCAAGGGAAATGTGGCGCTCAGTTCTCCCGCCCGGTGCGCCTTCTGAGCTCCCGAGCCAGATGGCGGAGAAAGTCCCCGTTGGAGGGACAGCGCGCTGGGGTTCCGCCCATGATGGCCTGATAGAGGTGAGAATGAACGGTGTGGATGCGCCGGATCACATCCCGGATGTTTTTATCCACCGCCGCATAGCTGGTTCCACCCTGACACATGGCGGAATAATAGGCCTCTTTTAACAACATATGTCCGCTTTCCGATGCGGCCAGGGCCTCGGCAGCCAACGCGAGCCAGCGCCGGCCCTGAAGGTGCTCCGGGGCGCCCATCTCCTCCAAGAGACGGTCCGCCAGACTGCGGCGCAACGGCGGAACCGGAGATGTGGGAGACGGGTTTGGGAACAGAGCCTGAATGGTCTCAAGCAGCTCGTCCAGACACACCGGCTTTTGGAAATAGAAGTCCGCCCCCAAATCCAACACCCGGTCCACCAGGGGCAAACTGCTCACCCGGCTGACCACTAAAATGCGAGGGCGGAGCTTTGGCGGATTCTTTTTCAGGGCTAACAACACCCCAAGCCCACTCACACGGGGCATCACCAAATCCAAAATCACCAGATCCGGGGACCGCTCTTCAATGAGCGCCAGTCCCTCCTGTCCATCTTCCGCCTCGTCTATTTCAACAGGTACAACAGACAGACCATCCCGCAGCAGCTTGCGCGCGGTGGGATCGTCCTCAATCAATACAACGCGCAGGACATGCGCTTCGCCCACGTTAACGCTGCTCTCCCATCCAAGGGTGGGGGAAGCAGGAGATCCACGGGACAACACTTCGATGCATTACAATGCACATCATCCATTCCACCTTTCTTATTCAAGTTAGGCAGCCTCGACACACCGCCCACGATCAAAGAAAGTATACCATTATTGTCCCTCTTTGCAAAGAGCAAAAAACGCGCTCTTTTCCCTTGACAAACAGACACAAGTGTGTCTATACTGTATATGCTGAGTATACACAGTATAGACGAGGTGCACCATGGACATCATCATCCGCAACACGGGAGACATCCCAATTTACGAGCAGATCACCCGACAGGTGAAGGGCCTTATCCTGCGGGGGGAGCTGAAGGAGGGCGAGGCCCTGCCCTCCATGCGCCTGCTGGCCCGGGAGCTGCGCATTTCGGTGATCACCACCAAGCGGGCCTATGAAGAGCTGGAGCGGGAAGGCTTTCTCACCACCGTACCGGGCAAGGGGTGCTTTGTGGCCCCCCGCAACCTGGAATTGGTGCGGGAGGACGCCCTGCGCCGGGCGGAGGAACACCTGTCGGCGGCGGTGGACGCGGCCCGGACGGGGGGAATCACCCCGGAAGAACTTCAGGAGACCTTGACCATCCTATATGGAGAGGATTCGGTATGAAAAACGACAATGCCATTGAAATTCGACATCTCACCAAGGAGTACCGCTCCTTCTGTCTGGAGGATATTAACCTGATGGTGCCCAAGGGGACCATCCTGGGCCTCATTGGTGAAAATGGGGCGGGCAAATCCACCACCATCAAGTGCATTTTGAATCTGGTCCGCTGCAACGGCGGGGAGATTCAGGTGCTGGGGCTGGACCACCGCGCCCAGGAGCGGGAAGTGAAGGCGCGCACCGCAGTGGTCTTTGACGAGTGCCCCTTCCACGAGACATTGACCCCCGCCATGGTGGGGAAGGTTTTGAGCGGCGCCTGCCCGGACTGGGATGAGGCCCGCTACGCCGCCCTGCTGCGGGAATTTGAACTCCCGGAGGATAAGATTGTGAAGGAGTTCTCCCGGGGGATGAAAATGAAGCTCTCCATTGCCGCGGCACTGGCCCGCAATCCCCAGGTGCTGCTGTTGGACGAGGCCACCAGCGGCCTGGACCCGGTGGCCCGGGACAGCATCCTGGAAAAGCTGATGGACTTTGTATCCGATGGGGAGCGCTCCGTCCTCCTCTCCAGCCACATCACCAGCGATTTGGAAAAGGCGGCGGACTATGTGGCCTACCTCCACAAGGGAAAACTCCTCCTTCAGGGGGAGAAGGACGAACTGCTGGCGGATTTTGGCCGCCTGGCCTGTACCCATGCGGAACTGGACGGGGTGGATTCGGCCTTTTTGGTGGGGGTACGCAAGAGCCAATTCCAGTGTGAGGCCCTCATCCGCCGCAAGCGAGAGTTCCAGCGGCTCTATCCCAAGCTGGCGGTGGACCCGGTGGATTTGGAGGATATTATGGTGTTCACGGTACGGGGGGAAGAGGCATGATTGGCTTTGTAAAAAAAGATTGGTTCATTCTCCGCAAGCAGATGCGGACCTATGCCTTAATTCTGGTGGTCTATGCCCTTCTCAGCATCAGCGGGGTGTGGGGCTCCAACCTCATTGCCGCTATGGTGGCGCTGGTGACGTTGATGTGTCCCCTCACTGCCTTTGCTCTCGACCAGGCCACCCGGTGGGACGCCTACGCCTGTTCCCTGCCTGACGGCGGAAAGGGCGCGGTGGCCGGGCGGTATCTGTGCACCATCTCCATCTGGTTCATGGCCACAGTGCTGTGCTGCGTCATCTCGGCGGTGCTGTGGGCGGCCGGTCTGCTGGAGGGAAATATACTGGAACTGCTGGTGGGGAATCTGGTCTCCGGGGCCACCGGCCTGCTGATGGCCGCCGTCACCCTCCCCCTGTGCTATAAGTTCGGCGTGGAGCGGGGCCGGGTGTTGATGACGCTGGTGTTTGTCTGTGTCTTTGTGGGCATCCTTGCAACCCCCGGACTGGTGGACGGACTGCTCCCCGCAGCCATGGATACCGAGATGCTGGTCATCGGCGGACTGGTTTGCTTTGTGGTGCTGGTGGTGGCGGGGCTGTACCTGTCCTACCGCATCTCCTGGGGTATCTACCTCAAAAAAGAGTGGTAACTGGATTGGCTGTCCGCCCGGCCGGGGCCGAGGGGGTTGCGCTCGCCGCGCGGGCGTCCTACGCGGACAGCGCCCGATTTCTTTTCGCGGAAAAGAAACCGGGGAAAGAAAAGGCGGAGAGGGGAACTTCTCGTTCCCCTCTCCACTCCCCTCCAAAAGGGCGGCCTTTAAAGGGGGCCGCCCCATTTTGTGGGTGCAGACCTTCAGTCTTTGCGGTCACCTGTCTTGCATGGCAGTACAACGCTTTCCTCATAGGCGAAAAGCTCCCGCCCAAATGGCACCGGACTGGCGCAATCCCACCGCAGAGGAAATTTAGCCGGGATGCGCATTGGGGGGAGTGCAGAGGGGGCAGCGCCCCCTCTGCGCTTTCTTTCCCACCGCTTTCTTTGGCAAAGAAAGCGGTGCCCCCGCTGGGTAAGCGGCCCG
>DXDX01000008.1 GCA_019115265.1 Candidatus Flavonifractor merdigallinarum
AAGGCCGCCCTTTTGGAGGGGAGTGGAGAGGGGAACGAGAAGTTCCCCTCTCCGCCTTTTCTTTCCCCGGTTTCTTTTCTGCGAAAAGAAATCGGGCGCTGTCCGCGCAGGACGCCTGTGCGGCGAGCACATCCCCACCCCCGAGAGGGGAATCTGTCAATTCCAACTCCACTGATCCACATTGTTGACAATGGACCAGCCGTGGCCGTGGGGGTGAATCTTTTGCTCCGCCACCTGGAGGCCATCCCGCACCCAGTAGAGGTGGTTGACATTCACCAGCCACACCCAGGGGCAGTCCCCCTCCTGGGTGACGCCAGTGGTGCCGTCCCACTGGGCCTTCTGCCAGAGGGTATAGGACTCCTCCAAATTTGAGCACTGGAGCGCGGCGTCCATATAGGCGTCCACCGTCTCATTGGCATAGGGGGAGTAGAGGGCGGTGCCAGTTTCCGGCTGTGTATGGTAGAGGTTGTAGAGCTCCATGGGGGTGTGAGCTCCCCAGCCCCAGACCAGCGGCTCAGATTGGGCGCGGTCATAGGCGGTGTCCCAGCCCACCCCCTCGGTGGTACAGGCAATCCCCAGACGGGCGAGCTGGTTGGAGAGCTCTGCGGCCAGCGCCTGGCGCACCGAGTCGCCGGTGGCGTAGAGCAGATTCAGCTCCGCCCGCACCCCATCCTTCACCCGCACGCCGTCCCCGCCCAGCACCCATCCGGCCTTCTCCAGCAGAGCGGCCGCCCCCTCCGGGTCATAGTCCACCTGGGCAGCAGGGTTATACCAGGGGAGCTTGTCGCACACGCTGTATGCCGGGGTGCCGTAGCCGTTGAGGACATGCTTTAACATCTCCTCCCGGTCAATCCCCAGATTGATGGCCCGGCGCACCGCAAGGTCGGAGGTAACTGGGTTGCCCTCCGTAGGCAGATTGATACCCCGGTTGTCCACACTCTCACAGGAGAGAAGGGAGTACCCCGCCACAGCCCCCTCCGCATAGGTGGGCGAGGTGTAGGCCAAATCCACCTGTCCGGCCTGGACGGCCAAATAGGCCGCGTCCTCCTCCAAAAAGAGGATGGTCACCCGCTTCATCTTGGGGGCCTCCCCGTAGTAGTCCGGGTTGGCCTCCAGAATCACCTGCTGTCCCTTGTCCCACTGTTTGAGGCAGTACCGGCCGGAGCCGATGGGGTTCTGGCCATAGGTGGCGCTGTCGTAGGCGTGCTCCGGCACAATGCCCACAATGGCCATGGTGTAGGGCCAGATGGAAAAGGGGGTGTTCAGGTGGAACACCGCGGTGGTGTCATCGGTGGCCTCGGCGTAGTCCAGCATGGTAAAGTCGAGGACCGAGCTGGAGCCTTTGACAGTGTTGTAGGTAAAGGCCACATCCTGTGCCGTCAGGGCCTCCCCGTCTGTAAAGCTCACATCGTCCCGGATGGTGACGGTCCAGGTGAGGCCGTCCTCACTCACCTCCATATCGGTGGCTAAATCATAGCCGATGGTGAGGTCGGGATTGGTAACAGTGAGGGTGGACTGGATGAGGGGCTCATGGACGTGCTCCCCCGCCCCCCAGCCAAAGGCCGGGTCAAAGCCCCCCTCCGGCTCGGAGGTGGGGCCCATGGCGATTACCACCGCGTCGGTGGCCGCCGGGGCGGCGGTGGGGCTGGCGGCAGTTTTCCCACAGCCAGAGAGCAGGACGGCCACCAGGAGGGCGGCTCCCCATTTTCTCATGCCTTTCCCCCCTGCCGGGCCGCCTGCCATACCGTCTCATAGGGCAGGCCCTTGGTCCGGGCCAGAGCCGCCACATCCTCATGTTCCGGTTTGATATGGGTAACTCCAAAGCCCTCTGCGGTCTTGCATCCCACCGCGCCCCAGGGGGTCTGCACCTGTCCCAGTTTGGGGGTGAGGAAGTACTTTCCGCACCGGCGCACCCGCAGGCCGTTGGTGGTGGTCTCACTCAAAATATGTCGGGCCATCTCGTCCGTCCGCTCCGGCTCACAGAGCACCGTGAGTACCTGACCGGCGCGGCCCTTCTTCATGGTGCCAGGGGTGGTATACACGTCCAGCGCCCCCTGTTCCAGCAGACGCTGGGCGGCAAAGGCCAGCGCCTCCGGGGTCATGTCGTCCAGGTTGCACACCAGCTCCACAATTTCCCCGGTTTCCTCCGCGCTCTCGCCCCAAAAAGCCCGCACACAGTTGGGCCGGTCAAAGGTGCGGCTCCCCACACCATAGCCCACCTTCTGGACCTTCATGGGCGGCATGGGGCCAAAGTGGTGGGCCATCTCCACCAGAAGCGCCGCGCCGGTGGGGGTACACAGCTCCCCGGACACCTCGCCGCCGTAGATGGGCACACCGGCGAGGAGATGGGCGGTGGCGGGCGCAGGCACCGGCATCACCCCGTGGGCACAGCGCACCGTGCCACACCCCACATGGATGGGGGACACCACAATTTGGTCGGGCCGGAGCAGCGAGAGGGCATAGCACACCCCCACCACATCGGCCACCGCGTCCAGCGCCCCCACCTCGTGGTAGTGGACCTCCCCCACCGGGCAGCCGTGGGCCTTGGCCTCCGCCTGAGCGATGGCGTCATACACCGCGCGGGCGCGTGTTTTTACCTCATCCGAAATAGGCAGTGTGTCAATGAGGCCCGCAATGTGGTCCGGCGTGGCGTGGTGGTGATGGTGGTGGTGTTCCTGCTCATGGTCATGTGCATGAGGATGCTCATGCTCGTGCTCATGGGGATGGTCGTGGTGGTGGTCCTCCTCCAAACCGTGGACGGTGACCTCCATATGGGTGCCGGAGATGCCGCAGGTGATGGCCCGCTTCCCCTCCAGGTGTACCCCCGGAAGGCCCAGTCCGTTCATAGCGGCGAGAAAGCCCTCTTTATCCTCCAGCAGCTCATAGAGCGCCCCCAGGAGCATATCCCCCGCCGCGCCCATGGCACATTCGATGTACAGTGTACGCACGTTTCCTTCTCCTTTCTGTGGGGGCGGTTACAGCCCCTCCATCTGGTTGATGCGGCTGGCCAGGAATCCGGCGCCAAAGCCGTTGTCAATGTTGACCACACTGCACCCGCTGGCGCAGGAGTTGAGCATGGACAGCAGGGCAGACAGCCCCCCAAAGCTGGCGCCGTAGCCCACGCTGGTGGGGACAGCAATGACAGGGCAGTCCACCAGCCCGCCAATGACGGAGGCCAGCGCCCCCTCCATACCGGCCACCACTATCACACACCGGGCGCTCATGAGGGTATCCAGGTGGGACAGCAGGCGGTGCAGTCCCGCCACCCCCACGTCGTAGAGCCGGGTGACCTGGTTGCCCAGCTTTTCGGCGGTGAGGGCGGCCTCCTCCGCCACATGCCGGTCACTGGTGCCGCCGGTGGCCACTACAATGCTGCCCACCGACTTGTGGGGACCGGGATAGGCCACCCCCATCCGGGCCTCGGGGTGGTACTCCAGTGGCACCGCGTCCCCCACCGCCAGGGCGGGCGTGGCCCCCAGACGGGTGATTAGGATGTTTTGCACGCCCCGCTCGCCCATGGCCGCGGCAATCCCGGCAATCTGGGCGGGGGTCTTGCCCGCGCCGTAGATGACCTCCGCCGCCCCCTGGCGCACCCCGCGGTGGAGGTCCACCTTGGCGTACCCCAAATCCTCAAAGGGCTGGGTCTTGAACTCCAGCAGTGCCTTCTCCGGCGTTACTTCCCCCTGTGCCACCTGGTGCAGCAAATCCAGCAGTTCCTGTCGATTGTCCATATGGAAGCTCCTCTCCTCTGGGGTACAAATCCAGCAGTACCCCATGAAAATCCGCCGCCAGCGCGGCGGTGATATCCGTATGCAGAGCGGCGGCCCGCGCCAGCTGTCCCTCCGGCACCTGAATCCGGGCGGCATCACCCATGAGGCGCACCCGGAAGTCGGTGAAGCCCAGGCGGAACAGCGCCGCCTCCCCCCGCTCCACCCGCTCCAGGTCCTCCATGGTGATGGGCTGTCCGGTGGGTACCCGGGTGGCCAGACAGGCATAGGCCGGCTTGTCCCAGGTGAAGAGCCCCGCCTCTTTGGAGCGGCGGCGCACCTCAGCCTTGGTCAAGCCGCACTCCCGCAGGGGGGAGCGCACCTCCAGCTCTGCCAGCGCCCGCATACCGGGCCGGTCCGCCCCCGAGTCGGAGGCGTTGGTGCCGTCCAGCAGCAGGGTATACCCGTCCTCTGCCGCTCGTCGGCGCAGCGCGGTAAAGAGTGCCTTTTTACAATAATAGCACCGCTCCGGTCCGTTGGCTACCGCCTCCGGCACTGTCTGCACATCCAGCTCCACCACCGTGAGGGGGATGTCCAGCTCTTCCGTAAGACGCCTGGCGTCGGCCAGCTCAAAAGCGGGCTGGAAAGCGGTTTTGAGGTAGTAGGCCCGCACCGCACATCCAAAGTGCCGGGCGGCCCACAGCAGATAGGCGGAATCCACCCCGCCGGAAAACGCCACCGCCGCAGCGGTATGGCGGGTAAAAAACTGCTCCAGTGTCACAAGCAGCACTCCTTTCCAACTACAAAAAAGACACCTGTCCCCGGAGGGGACAGATGCCTTCCTGACATCCAAAGAAATAAAAGGGACTTCCGGCCAGCATACAGCGGCTTGTGCCGCCCGCCTCCAGCTTCCTGCCGGAGGGTCAGACTGGATGGTCCAGAGCCGCCACAGCGGCCACCGCACTCTGGACCAGCTTTCCCATCGGCTGGTCCGCCACGCCCACAATGAGATTATCACACAGGTTGACCGGGATGAGCACACGCTTTGCCAGACTGCCCCCCACCGCCACAGCCATAGCTGGGGTAATCTCCCCCAGCAGGGAGTCGGCAATCACAATGCCCACCGGGCCCACAATGACATCCGCCCGGCGGCAGGCGGTAATGACCGCGTTTTCGCCGGTGGCGGCCTGGTGGGCGCCGGCCTTGAGCATAACTCCGGTGGCCTGGGCGTTGGTGCCCACCGCAGTAATACGGGCGGAGGGACACGCCTCCCGCAGGGCGGAGACCAGCTGGCGGCCCAGGCCGCCCCCCTGTCCGTCCACAACCAGAATATTCAGCGTCTTTCCCTCCCCTAGTCTGTTTTGTTATTATCCCATTTGGAGGGAACCGCCGTCAAGTCCTTTTTTCTCAGCTGAAGCGCTTCCACGTCCGGGGGAAGAAGATGAGGAGCACTGGGAACAGCTCCAGACGCCCGGCCAGCATGTCAAAGGTAAGAATGAGCTTGGAAAATATTGAGAAGTGGCTGAAATTCTGGGTGGGGCCCACCGCTGCCAAACCGGGTCCAATGTTGTTGAGGGTGGCGGCCACGGCGGTGAAATTGGTCACCAAATCCTGATTATCCAGACTGATGAGGAGGCTGGAGATGGCAAACACCATCATATAGGTGATGAGGAACACATTCACCGAGCGGATGGTGTCCGAGCTCACCGCATGGCCCTCCAGCCACAGGCAGCGCACCTCCCGGGGGTGGAGGAAGTAGTGAAACTCCATGCGGATGCTCTTGACCAGAATCAGCAGGCGGGAGACTTTGATGCCGCCGCCGGTGCTCCCGGCGCAGGCGCCGATAAACATGAGCATAACCAGAATGGTGCGGGAAAGCTGGGGCCACTGGTCAAAGTCGGTGGTGGCAAAGCCGGTGGTGGTGATGATGGAGGCCACCTGGAAAGCCGCGTGGCGGAAGGTCTCCTCCACACTCTGGTACATGCGGTAAGTGTTCACCGCAATCACCGCCACCGACGCGGCGATGATGCCCAGATAGGTCCACACCTCTTCGGCGTAGCGCAGCTGTTTGGCCCGGCCCATCAAAATGAGGAAGTAGGCGTTGAAGTTCACCCCGAAGAGAATCATAAAGATGGTGACCACATACTGGATATAGGGAGAGTAGCTGGTGATGCTGTCGTTTTTGATGCCGAAGCCGCCGGTACCGGCGGTGCCGAAGGCGGTGGTGAGGGCGTCAAAGAGGGGCATCTGCCCCGCCAGAAGAAGAATCACCTCCACCACCGTGAGCACCAGATAGATACCGTAGAGAATTTTGGCGGTGGACTGCACCCGGGGGGCCAGCTTGCTCACCTCGGGGCCGGGGCTCTCGGCCTTCATGAGATGCATGTGGTATCCCCCTGACAGGGGCAGGATGGAGAGGATGAACACCAGAATGCCCATACCGCCAATCCAGTGGGTGAAGCTGCGCCAGAAGAGGATGCACCGGGGGAGCACCTCCACATCGGTGAGGATGCTGGCGCCGGTGGTGGTAAAGCCGGACACCGTCTCAAAGAGGGCGTCCACCGGGTGGGGGATGGCCCCGCTGAGGACAAAGGGGATGGCCCCCACGACACTGAGCACCAGCCAGCTCAGCGCCACAATGACCAGCCCCTCCCGGCTGTGGAACACCTTCTGCCGCAGTCCGCCAAAGGTACAGGGAATGCCAATGGCCAGACACAGCACAATGGTAATCACAAAGCACCAGCCGCTGCTCTCCCGGTAGATGGCGGCCACCAGGGTGGGCAGCAGCAGCAGGGCCGCCTCCACATTGAGAATCCAGCCCAGAATAAAACGGATCGCCTCACGGTTCATAGCGCGGTCTCTCTCCTATTGTCTGTATGTTCTCCCAGGCACCCCATCAGCGCAGGATGTCCCGGATGTCGTGAAAGCCCTTGTTGGTGGTGACCACAATCACCGAGTCTCCCACCTGGATGCGGTCCTTGCCGCGGGGGAAGATGACCTTGCCCCGGCGGTTGATGCACCCGATGAGCAGATTGCTCTTCAAATTCAGCTCCGACAGAGGCTGGGCGGTGATCGCCGACTCGCTGCGCACATAGAACTCCAGCGCCTCCGCCCGGCTGTCCAGAATGTTGTACAGCGTCTCCACGTTACTGCCGATGGAGTTCTGGGTGGCCCGGACATACTGGACGATGTAGTCGGCGGTGAGGTACTTGGGGTAGATGACGCTGCCCAGATCCATGCTCTCAATGACATCGTAGAAGGAAATGCGGTTGACCTTCACCACCAGCTTGGCTTTGGAGTGCTGCTTGGCGTAAAGCGCCAGCAGCAGATTTTCCTCGTCCATATTCGTGATGGCCACAAAGGACTCGGTAGTGGCGAGACCGGCGTCCAGCAGCATCTGCTGGTCGCTGCCGTTGCCGTTGAGGATGGTCGCCTGGGGCAGCTCCTCACTCAGCTCCCGGCAGCGCTCCGGCTTGACCTCCACAATGTGGACATCAATGCCCATCTCCAGCAGCTGGCGGGCCAGGTATACCGCGATGGTGCCGCCCCCCACAATGAGAGTGCTGTTCACCTTCCGGGTGCCCAGACCGATTTTTCGGAAGAACGAGGCGGCCTCCTGGGGGGTGGCCATAATAGACACACTGTCCCCATCCTGGAGGACAAAGCTGCCGTTGGGGATAAAGACATCGTCGTCCCGCTCCACGGCGCAGATGAGGACCTTGCTGTGCAGCTCTCCCACAACCTGCTCCACCGTGCGCCCTCCCAGGCCAAAGGAGCTGCGCAGCTTGATGGTAAGCAGCTCCGCCCGGCCCTTGGCAAAGGTGTCAATTTTGATGGCGGAGGGGAAGCGCAGCAGGCGGGCAATTTCCATGGCGGTGGTGAGCTCGGGGTTGATGATCATGGAGAGGCCCATCTGCTCCTTGATGAACGGAATCTCCTTGTTGTAAAGGGGGTCCCGCACCCGGGCAATGGTGAGGCAGCCCCCCGACGCCCGCTTGCCAATGATGCAGCACAAAAGGTTGAGCTCGTCCGACGCAGTGACGGCGATGATGAGGTCGGTCTTTTCAATGCCCGCCTCTTTGAGCACGTTCACGCTGGCGCCGTTGCCCACCACACCCATCACATCCAGGTCGTCCGACACCTCCCGGATAATCTGGGGGTTTCGGTCCACCACCACCAGATTGTGGCCCTCCGCGCTGAGCTGCTCGGTCAGCGTGTGGCCCACTTTTCCACAGCCGACGATGATAATGTGCATAACCTTCCCGCCTTCGCTCTGTAATACAGGCTCTACCGCCGGCCGCGCAGACCGGCGAGCAAGTATTACCATCATATCACCTTTGGCGGATTTTGCAATGGCTAACTCATCTTTTCTTGCGCCTGGAGAAAAAAGAGCGGGAAAATCGGCCGTCACAGAGGCTGTGAGGACATTTGTACTCGCCGCACAGGATGCCTACTCGGCAGGAGCACCCTGCGCGGGTGGCGCCCGATTTCTTTTCGCGGAAAAGAAACCGGGGAAAGAAAAGGCGGAGAGGGGAACTTCTCGTTCCCCTCTCCACTCCCCTCCAAAAGGGCGGCCTTTTAAGGGGGCCGCCCCATTTTTTGGCGGTGACTTGTAGTTTTTGCGGTTACCTGTCTTGCATGGCAGTACAACGCTTTCCTCATAGGCGGAAAGCTTGGTTCAAATGGCACCGGACTGGCGCAATCCCACCGCAGCAGAAATTTAGCCCGGTTGCGCATTGGGGGGAGTGCAGAGGGGGCAGCGCCCCCTCTGCGCTTTCTTTCCCACCGCTTTCTTTGGCAAAG
>DXDX01000009.1 GCA_019115265.1 Candidatus Flavonifractor merdigallinarum
GTGGCCAGGGTGTTGGTGGCCAGCTCCCAGTTCGCGCCGCCGATGCCCTCGAACTCGGGCTTGTAGCCCAGAGCGCACAGGACCATCTTGGCAGCGGCGGTGCCGGTCAGCACGCCGTCGGGGTTGAAGGAGCCGTCGCCCACACCCACGATGATGCCCAGGTTGGCACAGTAGGCAATGTAGGTCTCAGCCCAGTGACCCTTGGTATCAGTGAAGTTGGACTTGATGTTGGAGCCCAGAACGGGGTCCTTGCCGCCGCCCAGCATACGGGCGATCAGGGTGCAGGCCTCGGCGCGAGTCAGGCTGTCGGCCGGGGCGTAGTAGGAGCCATCTTCCTTACCGGAGATGACACCCAGGGAGACCATGGTGTTCACAGCCTCCTGGTTCTTGATTTCATCCTTATCGGTGAAATCTTCGTAGCTCGTCGCAGAAGCGCCGACAACCATCAGTCCAAGGACCATGATGGCGGCCAGAGCCATGCTGAGAGCCCGCTTGAGGTTTCTCATTTGGATATCCTCCTTGTTCGAATTTTGAGGTTTTTGGGTCGTTTTCGCCTCTTTTGCTGGTTAGAAGTGTACAACGCCCCTTGCACGCTGCAAAAAGTTCTAAAATAAAGCAAAACCACAACAAAATGCCCTGCTTTACTGGTGATAAATACCCTTGGTAGACGTTTGGTAGACCTATCAGCTCCCGGGGAAGATTAGAAACCTCCAAACAGTTGCGCGACAACGCCTTGCGGTGTTTTCCCGGTTGACATGTGGTAGACATCTCTGTCCTACCTTATATAAATAAGGAAAATGCGGTCAAATGGGCTCGAAGAAAAAAATAAAAAATCGACGGAACCTTTTTGGAGGTCCGCCGTCTAAGAATATGAAGCAGCCGGGGAGGAGTCCCCCGGGGGGCCTTTGTAACAAAGGGGTTGTAATCTTACAGGTTTGTTACAGTTGGGCCAAACCGGTTGACGAATCGCCGCGGATGCTTTAAACTATTCACAGAGGCAAGGGGAGTTGTACCGTCGATTTCGCAGATTTTCTCTCGAAAAAGCCGGGAAAATCCTCAAAAACCCTCGAAACTTGAACAAGGAGGATATCCAAATGAGAAACCTCAAGCGGGCTCTCAGCATGGCTCTGGCTGCCATTATGGTCCTTGGACTGATGGTTGTCGGCGCTTCTGCTGCGGGCTACGAAGATTTCACCGATAAGGATGAAATCAAGTACACGGAGGCTGTGAGCACCATGGTCTCCCTGGGTGTCATTTCCGGTAAGGACAATGGCTCCTATGATCCTAACGGCAGCCTCACTCGTGCTGAGGCCTGCACCCTGATCGCCCGTATGCTGGGCGGCGGCAAGGACCCCGTTCTGGGCTCCAACATCAAGTCCAACTTCACTGATACCAAGGGCCACTGGGCTGAGACCTACATCGCCTACTGTGCCAACCTGGGCATCATCGTGGGCGTGGGCGACGGCTCCTTCAACCCCGACGGCACCCTGACCGGTACCGCCGCTGCCAAGATGGTCCTGTGCGCTCTGGGTTACAAGCCTGAGTTCGAGGGCATCGGCGGCGCCAACTGGGAGCTGGCCACCAACACCCTGGCCACCAAGGTGAAGCTGTATGACGGTCTGGACAGCCTGAACCCCTCCCAGACCATCACCCGCGACCAGGTCGCTCAGCTGATCTACAACGGTGTTCAGGCTGATGAGGTGGAGTACCGCAACCTGCAGGGCGACTACTCCGGCACCCTGTACGCTCAGCCTGTCAACGGCACTGACAAGGACAGCACCATGCTGGCCGTTCGCTTCAAGGTTGTCAAGGTTGAGGGCGTTGTGGTCGCCAACGACATCATGGCCATCGACGGCAACGGCACCACCGTGGCCAACAAGGCCCGTCTGACCGACGTCTATGTTGGCGGCACCCATCGTGTGAACAGCAGCAACGTGTTGCTCAGCGAGACCTATCCTGTGGCTCTGGACAACAGCTACCTGGGCCAGCGCGTGGTTCTGTACGTCAAGGGCCTGAAGGACCTGGCTCCCAACGCTGCCTCCACTGAGGTTGTGGGCCTGCCCATCCTGTCTCAGGACAACACCGTGGCTACCACCACCAAGCGCATGAAGGACGCCGACGCTGTCCGCTCCTTCCTGTCTGACAACGGCCTGACCCTGCCCACCAACGGCGTGAAGGCTGACTCTGTCCACGGCACCGTGACCTACACCGAGAAGGACACTGTGATCAACAACAGCACTACCTTCGATCGCACCTTCGCTGTGACCAGCACTGCCAATGTGAACGGCACTGAGTTCACCTTCATCGACCACAACGGCGACGGCGTGGTGGATTACATCTTCAAGACCCTGCCCAAGATGGCCAAGGTTACCGTCTATGACGAGACCAACAAGAAGCTGACCATCGCCGGCGAGGGCAGCATCAACTTCGCTGACATTGCCAACGAGGCTGATGTGGCCAAGGACGACATCGTTCTCTACTACAAGGTCAACGACACCTACTACCTGGAGAAGGCTGAGACCGTCTCCGGCAAGGTTGAGTCCTACAACGACAACAACAAGACCGTCACTGTTGACGGCACTTCCTACGGCAAGTCCACTGTGAATGTGGAGCTGAGCAGCACCGACCTCGAGGTGTTCGGCGCTGGTATGCCCGTGGTTGGCAACACCTACACCTTCTACCTGGACAACAACGGCAACGCCGTGGCTTGGGTCCTGGGCGAGGAGTCCGTGGGCAACTACGCTCTGGTTCTGGCTTCCGATAAGGGCAACAGCACTGTTGTCAACAGCGGCGAAGTGAAGCTCATGCTGTCCGACGGCACCACCATCACTGCTAGCGTGAACCTGCTGGCCTCCGCCAACAAGTTTACTGCCGGCAAGAGCCAGAACACCACTGCCGCCAAAGAGTCCTGGATGACCAACAAGCTGGCCAGCAACGGCATGAAGAACGACCTGGTTACCTATGTGCTCGGCAAGGACGGCAAGGTGACTCTGGGCGATCCCACCATCAACACCAACTACTCCTATGTGGAGGATGGCGTTGACAACTACACCAAGCCTGCTTCTGCCAGCTACCCTGTGCAGCGCAGCACTGCCCGCTACCTCTTTACCAACAGCGATACCAGCAAGAACCTCTCTATCTCTGTGAATGACAGCACTCTGTTCTTCATCCGTAACGAGACTAAGGGCAGCACTGCCGACAGCTACACTGTGGTGAAGGGCCTGTCCAACCTGCCCACTACCAAGATGCTGCAGGGCGATGGCACTGACGCCGAGGTCATGAGCATCGTGTACAGCAACACCGCTGCCAACCCCAACGTGGCCAAGGCTGTGTTTGTGGACGCCAAGTATGAGGGCACCGCGAACTACGTCTACATCACCGACAGCTACACCGGCACCGTGACCGTCAACGGCGAGGAGGTCTACACCTACCCCGTGGTCTTCGAGAACGGCGAGAAGGGTGAGCTGAAGATCAACACTGCCGGCATTGAGGACGGCAAGGCCTATCGTTACACTCTGGACAACAACGGCATCGCTGATGTGAGCGAGGCTGCTGGCACCAACGTGTACAACGGCTATGTCACCACCTACGCCAAGGGCTCCAACCTGAGCGTCACCCTGGGCGACGGCTCCGGCACTGTGAAGTCCTACACCGTGCTGGCTGATGCCAAGCTGTGGAATGTGGAGGGCACTCCCTACGCTGAGACCCTGAGCAGCGACATGAGCATCTCCTTCGTTCTGGATACCGATGGCTTTGTCAAGACCGTGTTCGTGAAGGACACCAACGTGACCAAGACCACCAACCTGGTTTCCTCCGTCTCCGGCCTGAGCTTCCGGAACTCCACCGTGTACAGTGGCTTTAACGCCATTGTTACCGGCGGCGCTGCTGGCGACAAGCTGACCTATGTTGTGACTTACGACAACGGCAACACCGAGACCAAGACCGTTGAGGTCAAGAATGATACCACTCTGGGCAACGTGGCTAAGATCTCCGTGCCCGACAACGCTTCCAAGATTGAGATCACCGCTACCACCGCTGGCAGCGGCACCACTCCCACCCCCGGCACTGACCTGAGCGTGTTCTCCACCACCAGCGAGGTCAACACCGCTCTGAAGTCCGGCAATGCCACCATCAACGGCACCTGGACCAGCGATGCCCGTCTGGAGGTTCCCGCTGGTAAGACCCTGACCATCAAGGGCAGCTACACCGGCAATGCCGCTGGCGACTACATCCAGGGCACCCTGGTTGTGGAGGGCGACTACACTGCTAAGAACCCCAATGTGGTTGGCACCATCAAGGTTGAAAACGGCACTACCAAGCTGGAGGACGACTCCATGATCAGCGGTAAGCTGACCACCAAGGATCTGGCTGATGTGACCACCAGTCTGGAGGTTCTGGCTAACGGCACCCTGACCGTGACCGGCAACAACCAGGTGACCAAGGCTATTACCAGCAGCGGCACCCTGACCCTGCCCACCGTGGGCGTTGGCGCTCTGACCATTAAGGACGGTACCGCTACCATCGGCGGCGGCTCTGGTGCTGTGGGCGGCGCTCTGACTGTGGAGAAGGGTACTGTGAAGGCTGGCGATGTGACTGGCGCTGTGACCGTTAAGGGCGGCGATGTCACTGTGGCTGACGTTAAGGGCACCAGCGCTGTGGCCGTGAACGGCGGCAAGCTGACTCTGACCGGAGCTACTCTGACCACCACCGGCGGCATTACCCTGGCCGGCGGCGAGCTGGATGCCTCTGCCTGCGATATTTCTGCTAGCAAGCTGACCCTGACTGCTGCTGCTACCGCCACTGTGAAGACCCTGAGCTTTGACACTGCTAAGGCTCCTGTGAACTTTGCTGGTGGTACCATTACTGTGGTGGACCCGATTTCTGCCAGCAGCGCTAATGGTACTACTCTGACCAATGGTACCTGGAACTTCACTGGTATGTTCACTCTGGACTCCGTTCAGACTACCACTATTGCGGCTAGCACTACTGTAAACTTCAATGGCGGCATTACTTTCTCCGCTGCTAACAAGCTGCTGTCTGGCGGTGACAACACCTCCAAGTTTACTGTCGGTGATGTGATTTCTACTACCAATGCTGGTGAGGCCAAGATTAAGGACTTTGGTGGTGCTAACGCTGGTACCAACAAGGACATTAAGGGCCTGAGCTTCGAGGGCGCCTCCACCGATGAGTGGAACTGCACTGTCGATGGTACTACCTGGGCTTAAGTTACTTAGATGCCCTAATAAGGACCCTAAATGAAGACACCCCCGGGACCGAAGTCCCGGGGGTGTTTTTTATAGTAAAACAACCCCGTAATCAAACACTCGCACACTTTTCCCCAAACTGGTGCTGAACGAAAATTGCAGAGCCAGGTTACCGCTCAGACTGCGGTTTAAGGTAAAGGTGCTCTCGGTACAGCTCTCCCCGTCCAGATTGACGGTGGTGCGGGTGCCGGTACGGCTCATAGAGGTCCAGCTTCCACCCGTCTGGAGGGAAAGGGAAGCTGTGCCGTTCAGGTGCCGCACCCAGGCCACCGCCCGCTGTGCGGTCATGCCGGGTGCAACACCTGTGGTGGTCATACTGCCGCTGGTGAGGGTCTTGGGGGTAAAGCTCAGACGCGCCCCAAAGTTATATTCGCTATTTCTGACAGAGACCGCAATCTGAGTATCCCCGGAGCGCAGTTCTATCCGATATGTGACGCCGGCCGTTACCGTGACATTGACGGTGGCTGTGGCAATCCCTTTGAGCTGTCCCTGTGCAATGGGGGTGCTGTACAGCTCCTGTTTGTCCTGTAAGATAACCAATGTGCCGGAACCCTGAATGTAGCTCTCTACTTTGGTGAGAATACCATTTCCGGTGGCGGTCCAATCCAATCCCACCTGGCTATTTTTCTGCATCATGTAGGTAAAATCGACGCCAAAGGCCACGCTGTCCTGCTGCTGTCCCACCGCGTCCAGGAGCAGAGACGGGCGGGCCGCATCCCACACGATGCCGGTCATACTGGCAATTCCGCTCTTGTCCTGGAATCCGTCAAAGAGAAGCGACTTTTTGTACTGGGTACTCTTCCCGTCGTAGTAGTTCTGGAGCAGCAGATTGTAGACGTTGTAGCTCAGCGGCTCCAGACCCGCCAAAGCCCGGTCTGCCGTGCTCTGGGCCGCCTGTACAGCTGTTGAGACCTGTTCATCGCCGGATGTCGCCTTGTTTTCCGCCGCCTTGATGGCGGCGTCAATTTTTTGAAAGTCCTCGTTGAAATCGGTTCGGAGAAATTGGTCCTCCGGCACCCACTGGTGCAGGCCATAGTTTTGTGTAAATGTTGCCATAAAAACATCCCTCCTGGTACGCACCATACCGGGAGGGGTAAATGGGACGAAATTGTCCCAAATGGTCCAGAGAATGTTTCTTTTGGACGGTGGAACACTATGGTACAAAACGTTTGGAAAGGAGCCGCAAGATGGAACAGAGCGAGCTGTATGGGCTGGGGGGCGGATGCAGTGCCCTGGCCTGGAGCACCCGGGACGGCAAGCACCTCTGGGGGCGAAACTACGACTTTGACCGGCTGGCCGAGGGGAGCCAGGTGACCTTTCTCCCCCATGGGAGGGACTATTTTACCCTGGTTGCCGCGGAGAAGGAGAACACAGACCCCAAAGTCCGCTGCACGGCCCGCTATGCCAGTGTGGGCATGGGGCTGCTGCTGCGCCCCACCCCGGTTCTCTATGAGGGACTCAATGAGCGGGGATTGATGGGCGGACAGCTCTACTACCGCACCTTTGCCCACTACCCGGACCAGTGCCGGGAGGGGACACAGCCCATTCAGCCCCCCTTTTTGGTGTATCACCTGCTGTCCCAGTGCGCCACGGTGGAGGAGGTGGTCCGCTGTCTGGAAAAAGAGGCCACTCTGGTGTCTATCCCCATGCTGGGCACCGTGCCGCCGCTCCACTGGTCGTTCCAGGACGGGACCGGGGAGAGTATCGTCGTCGAACCGGACCGGGACGGGCTGCACATCTACCGCAATACGCTGGGGGTGATGACCAACAGCCCCGGCTACCCCTGGCACCGGCAGAATCTGCTCAACTATGCCGGGGTGCGGGACCTGGACTATGACGGGCTGGAGCTGGGGGGTGTGCATCTGGAGCAGTGCTTCTCCGGCAGTGGCGCACAGGGCCTGCCCGGGGACTGGAGTTCCCCGTCCCGCTTTGTCCGCCTGGCTTTTTTAAAGCAGTATGCCGTACCGGGCGCCAATGAGGCCGAGGGAGTGAGCCGGATGCTTCACCTTCTCCAGAGCGCCGCCTTTCCACTCGGAATGGTGCGGGTCAGTCACCAGAGCCCGGTGACCGAGCTGGATACAAAGGTGGAGCCCTACGACTACACCGTCTACACCAGCATTTCCTGCGCCCAATCCCGGCGGTTTTATTGGACCACCTATGAGAACCAGAGGGTGCGCTATCTGGCGCTTGACGCGCTGCTGGAGCGGCGAGAGCCGATCCAGATTCCGCTGGGGCAAGCCGAGGACTTTTGCTGCATGACCCCGGCGGAGTAAAAATCCCCTTATGTTTGCAGACGGTACCGCCGGCAGGGCCGCCCGCCGGTGTCATAGTCCACGGTGCTGAGGGCCTCTCCCCGCTCCACCAGGTAGTTGACATAACGCCGGACTGTGACCACCGACAGGCCCGTCTCTCTGGAGATGGCCTCGCTGGGCATCCCCTGGGGCGGTGCGGTCTGGAGGCAGCGGCGGATGAGCTCCAGTGTGCTCTCCTGCATGCCCTTGACCACAGTATTCCCCGCTCCCCCGGGGGAGAAGAGCTTATCCAGCGCCCCCTGAGTCACCGCATCTCCCGCGATGGCCTCCCGATGGCGGCAGAAGGAGTCCAGCGCCTGCTGAAAGCGCTCATAGGTAAAGGGCTTGATGAGAAAGTCCACCACCCCCAGTTTCAGCAGCTGGTCCACAGTGGCCGCGTCGTTGGCGGCAGTGACCATAATGGCGTCCACCGCAATATCCCGCTCCCGCAGGGCGTGGAGCAGCTCCAGGCCGGTGAAAAGGGGCATGTAGACATCCAGCACCACCAGGTCCGCCGGGTTCTGGGACAGCCACTCCAGGGCCGCACGGCCATCCGAGCAGGTCTGGACCACCCGGAAGCGGGGGTCCTTCTCGGTAAAGGTCCGGTCCAGCAGGGACACCATGGGGTCATCCTCCACAATCACAACACGATACAAACCAATCACTCCTTGTCCGCCGGGAGCTCCTCCCGGTGAAAACTGAGAAAGAACGAGGTGCCCACCCCGTTTTCCGACTCCACCCGGATTTCGCCGTGGTAGGCCTCCACCACCTCCTGCACCAGCGACAGCCCCGTGCCCCGGTTGCGGCTCTTGGTGGAGATACCCCGCTGGAACATGGTCCGGCGCAGCGCGGCGGGGATACCGGGCCCGGTGTCCTCCACACAGAGGAGCAGGCTCTCCTCGCTCTCCCGGATGCTCACCGACACCTCCTTGACCGCGCTGCGGGACTGGTTGAGCACCTCAATGGCGTTTTCAATGAGGTTACCCAGAATGGTCACATAGGCGTCTGGGGGCAGCCAGGGGCTCTCCTCACTCAGAACACTCTCCCGGTCCAGCACCAGGCGGATGCCCAGCTCGTTGGCCCGGCTGGTCTTGCCCACCAGCAGCGCCGCCACCGAGGGCTGGTGAATTTGGTTCATAATGCGGCTCACCGCCGCCCGGTGGGTCTGGGTGGTGTCCATAATGTACTGCTCTGCCTTTTCCGGCTCCCCAATCTGGAGCAGCCCCAAAACCACATGGAGTTTGTTCATAAATTCGTGCGTATAGGAGCGCATGGCCTCCACCATATGCTGCACGCCGGTGAGGTCGTCCGCCATGCGGGTGAGCTCGGTGCGGTTGCGGAAGATGCTCACCGCCCCGGCCAGCTTGCCATCCTCATAGAAGGGGAGGCGGTCCGCCAGGACCCGGATGGTTTTCAGGGAGTTCATGCTGACATTGTACTCCGCCTGTCCGGTGCGCAGAATCCGTCCCAGGGTGGAGCTGGGGTAGACCTCCCGCAGCGGACGCCCCAGCACCGCCTTGGGCTCCAGGGAGAGCATTTCCGCCGCGGAGGCGTTGAGGAAAATCACCGTTTCCTTCTGGTCAATGGCCAGAATCCCCTCCTCCAGAGCGTCCAGGATATCCTCCCGCTGGTGGAACTGGCGGGCAAAGGCGTCGGGCTCGTAGCCCAGCAGGGACGCCTTGATGCGCCGGGAGAGCCGGCTGGCCAGCAGGGAACCCAGTATGGCCGCCAGAATTCCCACCGCCAGCAGACGCAGGACGGTGCGCAGCGCCACCTGGGCCATACTGCGGAAGTAGACCCCCACAATGACAAAGCCCACCACCGTGCCGCTCTCATCCCGCACCGGGGCATAGGCGGAGTGGTCTGAGCCCATGGGGCCTGTCTCATTAAAGGTATAGGGGGTGGCGCCATCCAGCGCCGCCTGCTGGGCCGTTCCCGTATAGGAGTGGCCGATCAGAGTGCGGTCCGGTACATAGAGCAGGGTGGAATCGGTATCCCCCACCAGAATGAGGTCAATGTCCGAGGTGCGCTCGGTGGTCTCATCCAGATAGTCCGCCAGCGCATCCACCGGATACTTCCCCGTCAGCGCCTCCTGAACCAGGGGCACTTGGGAGAGGATGGAGGCGGAGTTGAGCAGATTGTTGTCCAGCGCCGCCTGTTCGCTGGTCAGGGTCAGGTAGAGCGTCCCCACCAGGGAGAGCGCGATGGAGACGGTGACAATGAGGAGATTCATGTGCATCAGCTGTGCGCGGATGGAAGAGTGGGATGGTACGGACATCAAAATCGCCCCCTTTGCTCTCCAGTATAAAGACACCGGGGCAAAGTGTCAAACCAATCGATTCAGACAAAATTTTGCAGAATGGCCCTCTTTTATAGGGGCATCTTTAGAAAATCCCACAATTACGAAGAGGGACCTGACTATGCTATCATGAGAGCCGTTCCGCCTGGCGAGAAAAAACGGGCGGACGGAAGGAGAGAATATATGCCAAAAAATCAACGGGAAAGTCTCATTTATACGGTACTGATGTGCTTTGTGATGGTGCTCTGGATGAGCATGTACAATGTGGCGCTGCAATTCGGCGGGATGAGCCCGGCGGTGCTCCAGGCGGGTTGGCTGGGGTTCCCTGTGGCCTATGCCTTTGCCATGTGCTGCGACTGGTTCCTGGTGTCCCGCCTCGCCAAGGGGTTCGCGTTCCGCTTTCTGGTCAAGCCCCAGGACACCCCGCTCAAAAAGGTGCTGTGTGTGTCCTGCTGTATGGTGGTGCCCATGGTGCTCATCATGTCCCTGTATGGCGCCTGTGAGGGGGCGGTCCATACCGGCCTCTGGAGCGCGGTGCCCCTCAACTGGCTGAAAAATATTCCCCGCAATTTCATTATGGCGCTGCCCTTCCAGCTGCTGATTGCCGGGCCGCTGGTGCGCAAGCTCTTCCGCACCGCCTTCCCCGAGGGGACCGTTTTGAGCGAGCCGGCCTGAGCGCCAATTTTCTTACTTTTTTTACTTTCGTAAGGGTTCCGAAAGTCCGGCGGACGTAGTATGATAGCCCACGCGAAAACGAGGTGATGTGTTTGGAGGCATTCAAGGAATCGCTGATGGAGGAGCTGGGCAGCCACACCGCCTTCACCATTCCCCTCTTTGGGGGTATCCCGGTGGGGGAGTCGGTGGTGGTGAGCTGGATCATCATGGCGGTCCTGATGGTGGCAGCGCTGCTTTTGACCCGGTCGCTGCGGGTGCAGAATCCCGGCAAGGTCCAGGTGGCGCTGGAGAGCGCGGTGGAGTTTCTCAACGGCTTTGTCAAGACCAATATCGGCAGCCACTGGCGGCCCTTTGCGCCCTATCTGGGCACGGTGGCGCTGTACATCGCACTGTCGAATCTCATCGGCATCTTTGGTCTGACGCCGCCCACAAAGGACATCAATGTGACCGCGGCGCTGGCGCTGATGAGCATGGTGCTTATCTACGGGGCACAGTTCCGGTACAACGGACTGCTGGGCGGGCTGAAAAAGTTCGCGGAGCCCATGCCCCTGCTGCTCCCCATCAACCTGATGGAGGTGGCCATCCGCCCCCTGGCCCTGTGTATGCGGCTGTTCGGCAACATTTTGGGGGCCTTTATCATCATGGAGATGCTGAAATTTGTCGCACCGGTGATTTTTCCGGCGGTATTCAGCCTCTACTTTGACCTGTTTGACGGCCTCATCCAGACAGTGGTCTTTGTGTTCCTGACCACTCTGTTCACCGGCGAGGGCATCAAGGAAGAAGAGTAAGACAATCGGAAATTACAGGAGGAATTTACTATGTCACTGGCTATCATTGCAGCGGGTATCGCAGTTTTCACCGGCATCGGCGCCGGCATTGGCATTGGCTTTGCCACCGGTAAGGCCAGCGAGGCCATTGCCCGTCAGCCCGAGGCCTCCGGCAAAATCAACAGCGCGCTGCTGCTGGGCTGTGCTCTGGCGGAAGGCACCGCCATCTTCGGCTTCATCACCGCCCTGCTCATCATCTTCATGGGTTAAGGGGGCGGCCCCAATGCTGGAGTTCCATCTTTCCAACATTCTCTTTACCATCGTCAACCTGCTGGTGCTCTACGCCTTCCTGCGCAAATTCCTCTTTGGGCGTGTGAACGCGGTTCTGGCGCAGCGCGCCGCTCTGGTGGAGGAGGCGATCACCTCCGCCCAGACCCAGAACCGTGAGGCGGAGGAGCTGAAAACTCAGTATGAGGAGAAGCTCACCGACGCCCGCCAGGAGGCGGCCAAGATTGTGGCCGACGCCCAGACCCGCGCCCAGCGGGCCTATGAGGGCAAGCTGGCCGAGGCGGAGGACGACGCCAAGCGGCTGCGCAGCGAAGCGGAGGCCCAGATTGCCTCTGAGCGGGAGGTCATGCTGCGGGGCGCCCGGAATGAGGTGGCCTCTCTGGCCCTGCTGGCCGCCGCCAAGGTGGCGGAAAAGGCCATGGACCGCGCGGATGACAAGGCGCTGGTCAACGCATTTCTTTCGGAAGTGGGTGAAGGGGCATGAATGAGCTGGCCCGCCGCTATGCCGAGGCTCTCTACGAGCTCTCCCCGGATGAAGAGACACTCAGCGCCACCGCGCAGACCCTGATGGCGGACGCCGCGCTCTGGGAGGCGCTCTGTTCCCCGGCGGTACAGGCCTGGGAAAAAGTGCAGATTCTGAACCGGCTGCCCCTGCTGGACGGCCACCATCTGCTGCGCAACTTTTACGGTCTGCTGGCCCGGAAGGGGCGCATGGCTCTGCTGCCGGAGATTCTGGAGGCCTTTTCCCTCCGGGCGCTGGAGCAGCGGGGGGCGGCGCGCTGCCGCCTGACCTGTGTCCGTGTCCCCGGCGCAGCGGAGCTGGAACAGCTCAAAACGGCCCTGTGCAAACTCCACCACAAGACAGATGTGGTCTTTGATGTTCACACGGACCCCAATCTGCTGGGGGGCTTCACCCTGGAAATTGAGGGCGTGACCTATGATAAAAGCGTCCGCGGGGCGCTCTCCGGCCTGAGCCGGCAACTGGAAGAGAGGCGAATGGCATGAATACCAAACCGGAAGAGATCGTCTCCATCCTGCGGGAGGAGATTCAAGGATATGACGCCCGGGTCCGCCGGGATGAGACCGGCACCGTGCTGGAAGTGGGCGACGGCATTGCCACCGTCTACGGTCTGGACAAGGCGGTGTACGGCGAGTTGGTCGAGCTGGACACCGGCGTGAAGGGCATGGTGATGAACCTGGCCCGGGACAGCGTGGGCGTGGTGCTGCTGGGCAGTGACGCTGGCGTGAAAGAGGGCACCATGGTCAAGCGCACCGGCCGTGCCGCCGACGTCCCCGTGGGGGACGGCCTGGTGGGCCGTGTGGTGGACGTGCTGGGACAGCCCATTGATGGCCTTGGACCCATCAAGGCCACCGAGACCCGCCCCATTGAGCACGAGGCCAGCGGCGTTGTGAGCCGTGAGCCGGTGAATGTCCCCCTCCAGACTGGTATTCTCGCCATTGACGCCATGGTGCCCATTGGCCGGGGCCAGCGTGAGCTCATCATCGGTGACCGCCAGACCGGCAAGACCGCCATCGCCGTGGACGCCATTTTGAACCAGAAGGGCCAGGATGTCATCTGCATCTATGTGGCCATTGGCCAGAAGGCCTCCACCGTGGCGCGGGTGCAGGACACCCTGAAAAAGCACGGCGCGATGGACTACTCCATCATCGTCTCCTCCACCGCCAGTGAGTCCGCCCCCCTCCAGTACATCGCCCCCTACTCCGGCGCGGCCATGGGCGAGTATTTTATGAGCAAGGGAAAGGACGTGCTCATCGTCTACGACGACCTCTCCAAGCACGCGGTGGCCTACCGCACCCTCTCCCTCCTCCTCAAGCGCTCCCCCGGACGTGAGGCCTACCCCGGCGACGTGTTCTACCTCCACTCCCGCCTGCTGGAGCGGGCCTGCCGCCTCACTAAGGAGTACGGCGGCGGCTCCATGACCGCCCTGCCCATCATTGAGACGCAGGCCGGTGATGTGTCGGCCTACATCCCCACCAACGTCATTTCCATCACCGACGGCCAGATTTATCTGGAAAATGACCTCTTCTTTGCCGGTCAGCGGCCCGCCGTCAACGTGGGCCTCTCCGTGTCCCGTGTGGGCGGCTCCGCCCAGACCCGGGCCATCAAAAAGACCGCTGGCACCCTGCGGATTGACCTGGCCCGCTTCCGGGAGCTGGAGGTGTTCACCCAGTTCGCCTCCGACCTGGACAGCGCAACCCAGCAGGCTCTGGACCATGGACGCCGTCTGCTGGAGCTTCTGAAACAGCCCCTCTACCATCCCATGCCGGTGAGCCGTCAGGCCATCATCCTCTACGCCGCCACCAACGGCCTTCTGGACGATGTGCCGCTGGACAAAATCCGCTCCTTTACCCTGGACTTCGCCCAGGAGATGGAGAACGAGCACGCCGACGTGGTGGAAGAGATCCAGTCCACCGGCAATCTGAGCGGTCCCGCCATTGAGACCATTCGCTCGGTGCTGGAGGACGCCAAAAAGCGGGTGAGCGCCACATGGCAAGCATAAAAGAAATCCGCACCCACATCAAGAGCGTGGAGCAGACGTTGAAGATTACCAACGCCATGTATCTCATCTCCTCTTCCAACCTGCGCAAAGCCCGCAAGCAGCTCAATGATGTGGAGCCCTATTTTCAGAAGATTGAGTCCACCATCTCCGACATTCTTCACCACTCCCCGGAGATTAACCACCGGTTTTTCGATAAGCGCCCCGGCATTCCGCCGGAGCGGCGGAAGGTGGGTTATATCGTCATCACCGGCGACAAGGGACTGGCGGGGGCGTACAACCACAACATTCTGAAACTGGCGGAGCATAAGATGGACAAGACCCCCAATTCCAGCCTCTTTGTGGTGGGGCAGGTGGGCCGCTCTTACTTCCAGGAGCACGGAATTCCCATTGATGTGGAGTTTCTCTACACCGCCCAAAACCCCACGGTGAGCCGGGCCCGGGATATGGGGGAGCTGGTGATGGACCTCTACCTGGAGGGAGAGCTGGACGAGGTGTATATCCTCTTTACCAAAATGGTCACCTCTTTCCAGATGGAGCCCACCGTACACAAGCTGCTCCCTCTGGACCCGGACGTTTTCCCGGAAAAAGAGGTCAATAAGAGCACCTATAACCGGGATGTGGCCTATGTCCCCTCGGTAAAGGCGGTCATGGACCGGCTGGTGCCCGGCTATATCAAGGGGGACATCTTTGGGGCCCTGGTAGAGTCCTACTGCTCAGAGCAGAATGCGCGGATGACCGCCATGAAGTCCTCCAGTGACAACGCCCGGTCCATGCTGCAAAGTCTGAATCTGTCTTACAACCGGGCCCGCCAGGCCGCCATTACCCAAGAGATCACCGAAGTGGTGGGCGGCGCACAGGCCGCATTGTAATGCGCACCATTAAATGTAACGGGATCAACACCCGAAAGGGGATTTCATATGAGTGAGAACAAAGGGACCATTGTACAGGTGATGGGGCCTGTGGTGGATGTGGCCTTTGAGAACGGCGTGCTGCCGGAGATCAAAGAGGCCCTGGAAATTGAGCTGGACGGCAAGCGCCAGGTGATGGAGGTCGCCCAGCACACCGGCGGCGACACCGTGCGCTGCATTATGCTCTCCCCCAGTGAGGGATTGGGCCGCGGCATGGAAGTGACCGCCACTGGCGCGCCCATCTCCGTGCCGGTGGGCGAGGGCGTGCTGGGACGCATGTTCAACGTCCTGGGTGACGCCATTGACGAGAAGGGCCCGGTCAAAGCCAAAGAGACCTGGTCTATCCACCGCCAGCCCCCTGCCTTTGAGAATCAGCGCCCCGTGGTGGACATTTTTGAGACCGGCATCAAGGTGATTGACCTGCTGGCCCCCTACGCCAAGGGCGGCAAAATCGGCCTGTTCGGCGGCGCCGGCGTGGGTAAGACCGTGCTCATCCAGGAGCTCATCCACAACATTGCCACCGAGCACGGCGGCTATTCTATCTTCACCGGCGTGGGCGAGCGTACCCGTGAGGGTAACGACCTGTGGCGTGAAATGACCGAGTCGGGCGTCATTGAAAAGACCGCCCTGGTCTTTGGCCAGATGAACGAGCCCCCCGGAGCGCGTATGCGTGTGGCCCTCACCGGCCTTACCATGGCCGAGTACTTCCGGGACCAGGAGAAGCAGAACGTGCTCCTCTTCATCGACAACATCTTCCGCTATGTCCAGGCCGGTTCCGAGGTTTCCGCCCTCATGGGCCGGATGCCCTCCGCCGTGGGCTACCAGCCCACCCTGGCCAACGAGATGGGCGCCCTGCAGGAGCGCATCACCTCCACCCAGGACGGGGCCATCACCTCGGTGCAGGGGGTCTACGTCCCCGCCGACGATCTCACCGACCCCGCCCCTGCCACCACCTTCGCCCACCTGGACGCCACCACCGTCCTGAGCCGCAAGATCGTGGAGCAGGGCATCTACCCCGCGGTGGATCCCCTGGAGTCCACCTCCCGCATCC
>DXDX01000010.1 GCA_019115265.1 Candidatus Flavonifractor merdigallinarum
GAAGACCAGGGCAACTTTATGGCGATGGTGCTAAATGGTGGAATGGTTCTGGTTTTTCAGTAATACATAAGTAAGCTAGGTCGATCTAGCTTCTAAGCGCATCGAATTCGACACGGTTAAAATTTGGGTTGTAGAGGGACTCCCATACGCCAAGAAATTCGATCGTATTCCGGTTCCGCATCCAGTTCTGGATAATGTATATGTGGTTATCACTGTCCTTCACTTTTGCGATATCGGTCAGGCTGATATAGTCGTCCCGCTCTATATTCCATTGGATACTGACTTCTGTTCCACGGACAATCAGTTTATCCACCTGTCGTTCACCCCCTGCATTTCAAATGGTCCAGCAACCCCCGACAGCCTTCCAATACATCCCGCCAGGTTGCGTCGAAGTCGTCGGTGTACCAGGGGTCGGCCACCTCCTGTTCCGGGCGGCCGGCAAATTCCATCAGGAGGTGCATCTTGTCGTTGAAGTCCCCGCCGCAGATATGGTACATGTTTCGGAGGTTGGCCTTGTCCATCCCAATGAGCAGGTCGTACTCCTCGTAATCGCGATTGCGGAGCTGCCGGGCGGCGTGTCCATCGCAGGAGATGCCATGCTCCACCAGCTTCCGGCGAGCCGGGGGATAGACCGGATTGCCAATCTCCTCCCGGCTGGTGGCCGCAGAGGCGATCTGAAATTCGTCTTCCAGTCCCGCCTTCTTCACCAAATCCTTCATCACATACTCGGCCATCGGGCTCCGACAAATATTGCCGTGACAGATAAAGAGGATCTTCTTCATGCTCCAGACACCCCGCTGATACTGTGTTGCTCTCAGTATAACAGGAATCTGCCTGTTCGTCGAGCCCTTCCCACATCCAGGCCCCGGCCTGGATCTGCTCCAGAAGTTCCGCCTTTGTCCAGCCGTGCTCCAGTGTGGCCCGGAGATACCAGGCGCGCTCCCGGTTACCCTCACAGCCCTCCAGGATGGCCACATTCTGCGTCCAGCCCAGCTCCAAGACCAGTGTCCAAAGTTCCTGACAGTCAGCGTAGGCCTGGTAGAATTCCCGCATCCGACGCAGGTTGCGGGGGGAGAAGCCCTTGCACTCGGGGTAGTTGGCCTGGAGATACTCGGCGGCCATGACCGCCGCGCCCTTCTCCGGGCGGGAGCAGACGGCCCTGCCAATCTCAAAGTACAGTTCTGTCTGGGGCAGTCCAGCCGCCATGAGCTGATCCAGCGTCCTGTACATGGCGCTGTAATCGGTTGGTTTTCTGACGTTCATCGGCTTCTCCTTTCCGGCGCCCCGCGCCTGATTTGATCTGACCACAAAAGGGAGCACGGCGATTGATACGCTGTGCTCCCTTTTATGGTCAGCTATATGAGTGTTCGGAAGATGTCGCTCTCCAGGGCCGCCACATCCTCCAGCGGGATTGCGGTTCCGTCCATCAGCACAATGGTGTGCTCCAGACTGTCAATCTTTTTGAATCGGCCGCTCGTAGTGAGATACGCTCCGCCGTCCTTCTTTTCGTCCGGCTGGAACCAGGTAATTGTGATCTCCGGCTGCTCGTCTATGTGCTCCAGCAGCACGGCCTGCCTCCGGTCCAGCTCCGCTCGGGTGTCCTCATCCAGCTCTATCCGCCGCTCCGTCTGCCGGGCGGTTTCCGCGATGGCAGCCCCGTGGCCGCTCAGGGCGGCGAAGGGGCTGAAGATGGCGGCCCGGTCGTGGATGGGCATGCGGGGATGCCGCTCCGAGGTGGGGTGGGGCAGGTGGATGATGTCGTCGTATGGCACGCTCATGCCTGATGCCCTCCGATTGTCTGGTTGCGTTCCTTGGCTGTGGCGCCATCCTCCAGGTTCATTCCCTTGAGGATGGCGTTCTTGCCGTACCGCTTCTTGATGCCTAGCATGGCCTCCTGGAGCTTTCGCTCCCGGACGTGGGCGGCCTCATCCGCCTGCTCCCGCGCTTCTCTGTCGGCGTAGTCGGTGAACAGGTCCAGCTGTTCAGTCTCGTACCCCTTGGGGGCCTCCGCCTCGTCCAGCAGCTTGTTGGCGCTGATGCTCAGGCGCCGGATCAGCAGGTTCTTGTTCACAATCCGGTCATAGAGCTCTGCCGCTGCTTTTTGCAGGTCGTTGGCCGAGGAGGTGTAGGGAAAGTTCTCCGTCCCCACGGCGTGCTTGGGGATTTTCCGACCGTACCGGTCTGTGGTCACCGGCCCGTGGTAGCTTTGACGGCGGCGCGGGTCGTCCAGGTTCTCCCGGTCGTAGCCCACGGTGAGCACCAGCTGGCTGGTCACCAGCCGCTTGTCCACCAGCTCCAGCGCCAGGGCGTCCGCCATCTCCCGCACCACCAGCCGGGCCTTGTCAAAGTCATAGGGGCACTGGAGCACCTGGCCGGAGACGATGCTCTTGTGCTCCGGCTTGTACGCCTTCACGTCCGCGATGGTGCAGGGCTCCCAGCCCCAGGCGTGGTCGATCAAAATCTCCGCGTTGACCCCGAACAGCTTGTAGAGCAGCTCCTCGTTGTGGTAGTC
>DXDX01000080.1 GCA_019115265.1 Candidatus Flavonifractor merdigallinarum
TATTTTAGATGGGTTCATGTCTGACAAGCTCAACTGTCTATGTACCAATCACCGGGGCGACCCTGCTGGAGTACCGAATCCCAGTTGCTGAAGGAGTGAATAGCAATGGCCAATAACCCCATAACCGTACCTTTGCCCCAGGATCTGCCGGAAACCTGGGCGACAAATCAGATTGTATCTCCTAATGGAGTCAGCGCGGGCCTTACGCCACAGCATGGATACAACTACCTCATGCAGCAGGTGAACAATGCCCAGCAGGCCGCACAAGAGCTGGGGGAAGGAATCGCTGGCTTGTCTGGCGATAATCTGCCGGCAAGCAGCGATGGTGGAGAGACCATAAGTGCGGCTTTGTCGAATAAGGCGGACAAGGTTACACTTTTGGGTAATGTAGATTGCAATACACTATTTACGCCTGGAGATTACATTATACGCATGGATCCTGCGACGGCAGAGCAAAGTGCCGCTTGCAATTTTCCAGCCGAACCCGGAATGTGGTCCCTTAGCATTTATGCCACTCTTGAGATTACCGGGAACAATGGAACCGTGTACGTTGCCCGCAATAGGGACAGCGGCAACATATACAGCAGACAAGCTCTAAATGGGTCGTTTTGGCCGTGGGTAAAACTAGCCACCGCCACGCCGCCGCCGCAGTTTGATTTACCGCTGGCAGAGGGCGTGTCAGGGGCGATTAGATACAGCAAGGACCAGATGGGTGTGGTAAGGCTGCTCGGTCAAGTGGAGCTGTCGTCTGCTCAATCTGGGATCATCAGCATTGGGACGCTGCCAGAAGGATTTCGTTTAGAATATGCAGTAACCACGGTGTGTTGTGGTTGGACGGATGGAGGTGCTACCATAGCGCCTTGTACAGCCGTAGTAAATGCGGATGGATTGGTGGCTATCAATGCGTTTGATGCAAGCCTCAAAGTTTTTGCAGTAAATATCTCGTTTTGTTAGTTCGCCATGAATACCAATGTCGCCACAAATCCGGGCCAGTTCCCAGGGGCCGGATCGCTTGATCCTGGTACATCCTGTGCGGCACTTGCATAGATCACACCGTCATCACCTACCCACACTACAGCCGGAACCGCCGTCATGGTAGATGCCGCTGCATGGGCAGCATATCCCACTGGCCTGTATCCCTCCGGGAGCGTAGCAATCGGATGCAGTGCTGCACTAATTTCTGCACCACCGGAGCGAGCAATGCGAAATGTAACTATCACAAGCCCCTCTTGCGTTCGCCAGTATTCTGCGGAGTTTACCCGCACCCAGCCTTCAACCAGGGGTAAGGAGTATTTTTGAGGTGGTGTTTTGTCCGCCTTATTCGACTAAGGCGCAATCAAAACGAAAAGGATGTGAAACAAATGGCTTATAAACACTCGTGCGTTGTTGACACGAATGCCATCTATAAAACCCTTGTCCTGGTGCTCCTCGTAGAAAATGAGGAACACCAGCAGGAGGAGCAGATCCAGCATTATGAGATGTTGGAGGGCGAGATGCTGGTGGATGCGGTTCCGCCCACCATGCGACCCTATGCGGGCGCTGCGGGCTTCATCCGGCCCAAGTGGGACGCCGATACCTCTGTCTGGACGGAGGCAGCCAATGAGGAGGAGATTGCTGCCTGGGAAGCCGAGCACCCTGCGACTGAATTGTCTGAGAGAGAGCCGACGGCAGAAGAACGTCTCACCGCCCTGGAGGGTGCCATGCTGGCTATGATGGGGGTGCGGACAGATGTATGAATTCGTCCTACTTCAGTTCAAAATGCACCGGATCAACGAGGAGCAGGTGCGCTCCATGGTACCTCAGTACCTGACTGCCGAGCAGGCGGAAGCCATCATCAACGGACCCGACGCCTGACGGCGTGGGAATATATTTGCAAAGGAGAAAAGACTATGAACAAGAAGCTGCACAAGTACATCAACGAGATCATCGACCTGGGGACTGCCGCCAATATGGGCTGGAAAGAGGGCGTCAACATGTTTCTTTCCAACGTGAAGAACGCCGGCCAGGAGGGTGCCCCCCACTACGGCGGCGCGGATCATCTGGACTGGGCCGCTATCGGCACGGAGCTGGCCCCCTTCACCGACGCTGACGAGGCCGACATGATCAACACCTTCAACGCCGACTACACCGCCCACATGGCGGAGATCATCGACCTGCGCTCCGCCGGGGACCGGGACGGCGTGACGGCGGTGATGTGCGGTGAGTAACAGCCCGTTGGCGGTCTATACCCGCCTGTCTCCCAACCGGACCAGCCCCCGCAACCACGCCATTGACACCATCACCATCCACTGCTATGTGGGCCAGGTGACAGCAGAATCTGCTGGTGCGTGGTTTGCAAAAGAAACTACCCGGGCCTCTTGCAACTATGTGGTGGACAAGGACGGCAGGATTGGACTCATTGTTGATGAGTCCAATATGAGCTGGTGCTCATCCAGCTTCTCCAACGACCACCGGGCGGTGACCATTGAGGTGGCCAGCGATATGGTACACCCCTACGCCGTCACGGACAAGGCGTATACTGCCCTGATCGAGCTGTGCGCCGACATCTGCAAGCGCAACGGCATCCCGAAGCTGCTATGGCAGGGGAACAAGTACCTGGTGGGCCAGGTGGACAGGCAGAACCTGACCGTCCACCGGTGGTTTGCCAACAAGGCCTGCCCCGGGGACTACCTGTATTCCCGCCTTGGGGACATCGCAAAGCAGGTCAATGCAAAATTGGAAGGTGATACAATGACCGGAGAGGAAATCTACAAGGAGCTGACGGCCTATACCGCGTCCCTCCCTCTGCCCGAATGGGCGAAGGAGGAGCTGGAGGAGGCGGTGGCCATGGGCATTACCGACGGCACCGACCCCATGGGTTTGATCCCCCGCTATCAGGCGGCGATCATGGCCAAGCGGGCGGTCCAGAGAGGAAAGGTGCGTACATGATTAACTGGAAGGTGCGCTTTTCCAACAAGGCGTTTTGGCTGTCTCTGATTCCCGCTGTGCTGCTGCTGATCCAGGTGGTGGCTGCGGTGTTTGGGTACACACTGGAGCTGGGCGACCTGGGCGACCGTCTGCTGGCGGTGGTTAACGCCCTCTTTACAGTATTGGCCATCCTGGGCGTGGTGGCCGATCCCACCACCAAGGGCATGAGCGACAGCACCCAGGCCCTTACTTACGACAAACCCAAGGAGAGCTGATCCATGCCTGACAATGATTGTCCCATCAACGGCATCAATTGCGTGTCCATCACCCGGGTGGAGGCCTTGGAGCGGGCTCTGGAGAGCGAAAAAGAAGCCCGCTCTCGGGCCCATGAGAAGATCTATGACCGGCTGGGAGAGCTGGAGCGGGGCATGGCCACCGTCACCACCCAGTACACCAACATTGCCTCCCAGCTGGCCACCATCTCGGCAGACCTGAACGCCATCAAGGAGAAGCCCGGCAAGCGGTGGGAGGCGGTGGTGGCCGCTCTTCTCACCGGCGTGGTGGGGTATCTGCTGGCCCGGTTTGGAATGGGGTAAAGGCTTAAAGCTTTACCACCACCATTTACACCACTCAACAAACGGGAAGTAGCTTGATTTTACCTAAATAAAGGGAAGCGACCTGCAAAAAGAAACCGCTGGATTCCTTGTATCCCAAGGAATCCAGCGGTTTTTGGTTTGGAGCAGGTAAAGGGAATCGAACCCTCATATTCAGCTTGGGAA
>DXDX01000081.1 GCA_019115265.1 Candidatus Flavonifractor merdigallinarum
AAAAGTCCCGCGACAATCTGGCCGCAAATTACATTGAAGTACTCCCGTGCGCAATCCTCCACATCCTGAGGATTCACGGATTCCTCCTGTATGACTTTCTGCGTCAATTTTGTCATCAGAGCAGTGTCAGCATACAGAACCAGTGTGGCATTGTACCCCCCCTCAAAGGTAGTGTGTACCGTACAGACATCGTGAGAGAGTGACACTTCCTGTTTGGAAAGCTGAATATCCGCCAGCCGGCTTGTAATCGTTTGCATGACCTGATCCAAAATTGTCTGAACCTGTTCCTGCGTCAGAGCATTCACGGCTATCCCCCCCTTTCGCGCCCCAGTCTGTCATCTCTGTACTATACGTAGCCAACACGTGTCCCAATAAGGCCAATCCGGCAGTTCTGCCGGATGGTCTCCACGCGGAACACACTCCGATCAATGGTCACAACCGTCCCCGGATACGCAGTGTCACAGATCAGCCACCGCCGGTCCTCCCCGGGCTGAGGGGGCATGGGTATCTTTGCCTCTTTGTTGCACTTGTCCAGCTTCATCTTGGTGACATACAGATTGAGCCGCATTTTGGAGATCTGATTTTTCCGCTCCGGCGTCTCCGGCTTTTTCTCCTCCCGCTCCAGTTCCTTACAGGACACTTCATATTCCCGCTGGATCTGCAGCCGCTCAAAATCCTCGCAGGGCGCGCCGCCCAGGCCGATGGAGGTCAGCCGCTCGGCCTTTGAGCCCACCGTAGTCGCTGAGACCTCGGACGCGGCGCGGATATTCCCGCCCACAACGGCCCCCCGGCCGGTGCGCACGCTCACTTTTCCGTCGCTGTATACATTACAGTCAATGATGCAGTCCGCCAGCACACTCTCCCGGGCATAGACCTGACAGTGCTCCAGATATTTGGCGTAAATACTTTTATGAGCCCGGATTACGGCGCAGTCCTGGCCCTGTACGCCGCTGGACACCACCAAATTCTCTCCGGCCTCAATGGTACACGCCTCAATCACGCCGTCCACCTGAATATTGCCCATGGCGCGCACCGTGACGCCGCAGCACACATCGCCGTGGATGTGCACATCCCCCAGGAAATTGACGCTGTCCTCAGGGTGTTCCAAGCTCTGAAACACCTCTAAAATCGGTTTGACCTGAAAATTCCGCCCGGTAAATTCCACATGTCCGAACTGCGCGGCCACCAGATACCGGCCATCTTCCGTCAGCTCGGTGTTGCGCCCCTGGGGGACCTCCGCCGCTGTCCCCTCCTGCGCAGGAAGCCGGGTGCCGGTCACGGTATTGCCGGCGGTTCCCCTGGTTGGGGGGACAATCTCGCAGATGATGTCCCCTTTCTCAATGTCCTGGACCAGGTTGAGGCTGACATAGTCCTCCTTGCCCAGTTCCCGAATGGGCGCACAGCGCTTTTGGGCGCTGGGATGCCGCTCAATCACATAGCCATCCTCGCCCGGCACCGGCAGGGTCCCCCACGCCACTGGATAGAGCTGAAAATACCGCTCTTCCCTGGCGCTGATCTCCTTCACTCGTGATAGGTTTACCCCGCTGGACACTCCGCAGGCCGCCAGGCTCTGCAAGAGTTGGAGCATATTCTGTCTCTTTCCCTCTCCCACTGGGGGGAACAGCAGCATCCAGGCCACCATCTCGTCTTGGGAGAGACAGACCAGCACCTGTTCGTCCACATCCGGCCGCACTCCATGGGTCAGCTGCGCCCAGAGATACTCCCAACGAGCTCCGGCCGATTGGGTCACCGCCTCCTGCAAGGCTTGGACCTCCTCCTCCAGATGCTCCGAGCTGAGCGGGAGCGCCTCCTCTCCGCACGTCAGGGAGAGGCGTACGGTCGGCTCCGCTTTGCCGCCCTGCCACAGGTTGCGCAATCTGCTCAGCGCGTGTTCCGGCGGAAACACAAGCTCCGGCAGGGATGGTGCATGGGGGAGTGTATCCTTTGATTTTGGTAAAGGGGCAGAATCCAATGTCAAACCACTTGAACCATTTCCTTGCCCAAGTTGCATTCCGCATTCCCTTCTTTCCTTCCCGAATTATTGCGAAAATCTCCTGCTATTGTCTTTCTGATACCCTTTGCAAAGCACAGGTTGCAGCACTTCGTTTGCTCACCGCAAAACTATGCCTTTCGTATCTACTTTTTATATCGTCGCTCTTCGGGAAATGTTAAGTATATTCCTGGATACTTACTCAGATTTTAGATATCCCCTCTTTTCCTCTAGGAAAAATAAATCTCCTTCCCCACACCGCGCCATAGAGCAGTCCCACGGCGTCGGCCAGAAACCAGCCGATGGGCACCGACCACCAGATGCCCAGTACCCCAATGGCAGGAATGGCAGACAGGGTATAGGCCAGCGCCACCCGCGTTCCCAGTGAGAACACGGTCAGCACCACACTCATCCCCGGCATGGCCACCGCGCGATAGAAGCCGTACAACAGAAAGAGACAGCCAATGCCCACATAGAAGGCCCCCTCAATACGCAGGTAGCCCACGCCAATGGCAACCATCTCCTCCTCTCCCGCCTCCACAAAGAGCCCCATCAGAGGCCGGGCCAGTCCGCACACCAGTGCCGATACTGCCACACAGAAAAGCACCACGCTGCCCGCCGCTGTATAAATTCCCGCTCGGATACGCTCTGGCCGCTTAGCGCCATAGTTCTGTGCGATAAAGGTAGAGAAGGCATTTCCAAAGTCCTGCACCGGCATGTAGGCGAAGGAATCAATTTTCACCGCCGCGGCAAAGGCGGCCATGACGGTAGGCCCAAAGGAGTTGACCCGCCCCTGGACCATGAGGATGCCAAAATTCATCACCGACTGCTGGACGCAGGTCAGGAGGGAAAACTGGCTGATCTCCCCCGCCACCCGTCCGGCCAGATGACGGTGCTCCCGCCGGGGGCGCACCTGGGGACAGCGCCGCAGGCCGTAGAGCAGCAGCCCCGCCCCGGACAGGTACTGGGCCGCCACAGTGGCCCCCGCCGCCCCCTGCACACCCCAGGACAGCCCCACCACAAAGAGCAGATCCAGCACCACATTGGTCCCCGCCGCCAGCGCCAAAAATACCAGCGGGGCGGTGGAATTGCCCACTGAGCGCAGCAGACAGGCCATGAAGTTATAGAGGAAGGTGGCGGGCACCCCCCAGAGAATCACCCACAGATAGTCCCGCATCAGGCCGAAATTCTCCGCCGGCACCTGGAGGAGAACCAAAATCCCGTCCAGCCCCCAGAAGGAGGCGGCGGTCAGGACTGCGGTCAGGAGGGCAATGAGGACGAAGGAGATCCAGACCCGCTCCCGCAGGCCGTCCAGATCTCCCTGGCCCCAGCGGATGGAGAACACCGCCCCGCTGCCCATGGCCAGCCCCAGCAGCACCGAGGTGAGAAAGGTCATCAGCGTATAGGCCGAGCCCACCGCACCCAGAGCTGCCGTCCCCAGAAAACGGCCCACAATGAGAGTATCCACAATGTTGTAGCACTGCTGGAGGAAGTTGCCCAGAATCATGGGCAGGGCAAACCACAGCATGGTCCGCCCCACCGGACCCCGGGTGAGATCCTGCTGCATGTTGTCCGCCCCCTCTCCCGCCTTTTCCCTATGATATACCGGTTGTCCCAAAACTGCAACTCTTTGCTCGCTTGTCATTTGACAAAAAACGTGATATGATACGCCGTGGAAATTCAAGATACAAGGGGAGGAACCCAAATGTTCATCAATTATCAGCCCCATGGCGTCTGTGCCCGCCAGATGCTCATTCAGGTGGAGGACGGTGTGGTCCAGGACCTCCAGGTCGTGGGCGGCTGCCACGGCAATCTCCAGGGCATTTCCAGCCTGGTGCGGGGCATGAAGGTGGATGAGGTCATCCGCCGTCTGTCGGGCATCCACTGCGGCACCAAGCCCACCTCCTGCCCGGACCAGCTGGCCCAGGCTCTGAGCCAGGCCGCCGCAGAACCGGCCCAATGAACTATCAGGTCCGTTCCATCGCCGCGCCAGACGGCGGCCCCTCCGCCCCCCTCACCCTCTATCTCTGGGACAACTCGGTGGAGCTGGACGACGGTCTGCGTCGCCCCCTGGTGCTGCTCTGCCCGGGCGGCTGCTATGCCATGACCTCCGACCGGGAGGCGGAAGGAATGGCCCTGCGCTTTGTGGCGATGGGCGTCCACGCGGCAGTACTGCGCTACTCGGTGGCCCCCGCCCGCTTCCCCACCGCCCTGTGCCAGCTCTCCGCGGCAGTGGCGCTCATCCGTAGCCACGCGGACGAGTGGTATGTGGACCCGGAGCGCATCATCGTCCAGGGCTCCTCCGCCGGGGGACATCTGGCCTGCTCTCTGGGGGTATTCTGGCCGGAGGACTTTCTCACGCAGGCTCTGGGCACCCCGCCGGAGCTGCGCCGCCCCAACGGCCTCATTCTGAGCTATCCGGTCATCACCGCCGGCCCCTTCGCCCACCGCGCCAGCTTTCACAACCTGCTGGGCGAGCGGGAGGAGGAGCTGTCGGAACCGCTCTCTCTGGAGCGCCGCATCGGCCCCCAGGTGCCCCCCGTCTTTGTCTGGCACACCTACACCGACCAGAGCGTACCGGTGGAAAACTCCCTGCTGCTCCTCAACGCCCTGCGCGCCGCCGGGGTGTCCACCGAGTTTCACCTCTTCCCGGTTGGGCGCCATGGGCTCGGCACCGCCGGCCCCCTCACCGCCGGAAGGGACAACGCCGGGCTCCAGATGGAGTGCGCCGTGTGGATGGACTTGGCAGAGACCTGGCTGAAGGGCCTGGGGCAGCGGAGCTGACCCCTTCTCTTCTTACAGACAAAAAGATGCAGAGAACTTCCGTTCTCTGCATCTTTTTTCATACTGAGCTGTGTTTAGCGGCTGATCCACACCAGATTCTTATCTGTGGCGAAGTTGGAGACGCTGTACAGCACCAGAGCCTCGTCAATGTCGTGCTCGGCGATGTAGTCCGCCACGGAAATTTTGGAATAGCGGGGGTCAATGAGGTGGATTTCCGAGAAATGGGCGGTGAGGAAGGGCACCATAGAGTCGGTATAGGAGTCCCGGATGATGAGCAGCTTGGGCGCATCGGTGTGAGGGGTAGTGACCACGCCCAGAGCCTGATTGCCCCCCAGGAACATGGAGTATTTATCCTTGACCGACAGGAAGGAGGTGTCATACAGGGAGCGGGGCTCCTCCACCGGATTGCCCTTGGAGTCGTAGGTGTGGGAGACTACGGTGATGCCGGTGTCGGGCACATAGGTGTCAATCACATCGGGCTTCACCCAGCGCACCCCGGAGGAGGAATAGATGGTGCCATAAAAATCCTCCGAGACGGTGGTCTTGGTGTAGTTGGACATGGGCACAGGAGTCATGCCCAAGGCCTCCATGAGGGCGGTATAGCCATAGTAGGCCCCCAGGCTGGTCCAGTGGTGGTCGGTGCGGTAGTAGATGTCCTCCCCGCTGTGGGCGCTCATCACCGAGTAGGTATCGTAGATCTGAACGTTTTTCAGCGTGGAAGCGGCTTGGTCAATGACCGCCTTCTGGCTGGCGTTGGGAGCCCCCTCCGGCAGGCGGTCGGACCAGATGTCCGCCGCGCCGGGGATGAGGGAAAAGTACACCGGCACCCCCGCCTTCTGGGCGAACTGGTCCACATAGCCCAGATTGGTGGTGAGCAGCTGCTGGTCGGGCGCGTCAAAGCGGGTGATGAGGGTGTCCTCCTTGCAGAAGTAGACGTTGTTGTTCTCCTGCTTGCCCATAGCCCGCTCGGTGCGGGCCTTCAAGTCCATCCAGGCGTCCCGGCCGGGGAACTGGTCCACGGTATAGGTCTCAAAGTTGGACATAAAGGTGCCGTCCAGCACGGTTTTCACGGTGGGGGTGGGGAGCTGCGCCAGCTCCCGGTTTTCAATCTGGGAGAAGGTGCGGTCGGGCATCACGGCCCCGGCCACCAGAAAGACGCCCAAAAAGGCACAGAACAGCGCGCTGAGGAAGATGCAGTAGCGTTTGGACATGGCGAAAACCTCCTGAAATCAGAATCGGAAGTAGAGGAAGGGGTTGTAGCTGGCATCCACCAGGTAGGCCGTGGAGAAGATGAGTCCCGCCAGCACCACCACCGGCAGCACCACCTTCACCGCCTTGACCGACAGCTTGGCCCACAGCTTGGCGGCCAAGGGGGTGGCGGCCAAGCAGGCGACGAGCAGCGTGGGCAGGAAGGAGGAGAAATAGTAACCCACACTGGGACTGGTGAGGCCGCCGGGGGCAGAGCCAAACATGGCCTTCAGGTAGATCCCCATGTGGCCAAAGTCCTCCACCGCGAAGATGGCCCAGCTCACCAGCACCAGGAACAGGGCATAGACGTGCTGTACCACGGCGGGCAGCTTTTCCAGCAGCTTGCCCAGAAAAGCCTTCTCCAAAATGATGAGGACGGCAAAGTAGAGGCCCCAGATGAGGAAATTCCAGCTGGCCCCATGCCAGATACCAGTGGCCGCCCACACCACAAAGAGGTTGAAGAACAGCCGGGGTTTCGACACCCGGTTGCCCCCCAGGGGAATATAGAGGTACTCTCGGAACCAGGAGCCCAGGGAGATATGCCACCGCCGCCAGAACTCGGTGATAGATTTGGAGATATAGGGGTAGTTGAAGTTGCGCGGAAACTCAAAGCCCAGCATCCGGCCCAAACCCACCGCCATATCGGAGTAGCCGGAGAAATCGAAGTACAGCTGGAGAGAGAAGGCCAGCACCCCCAGCCAGGCCCCGGCTACGGTGAGCTCAGGGGTGGGAAGGGCCAGATACACATCCCACAGCTTGCCGATGTTGTTGGCCAGCAGCACCTTTTTGGCCAGGCCCACGGTAAACACCTGCACGCCGGAGGCAAACTGCTCCGGGGAGTGGGTGCGGTGGGTCATCTGGTCGGCCAGCTCCTTATATTTAATGATAGGGCCGGCAATCAGCTGGGGAAAGAGGGTGACAAAGGTGCCGAAGTGGATGACATTCTTCTGGGCGTCGGCGTCCCCTCGGTACACATCCACCGGATAGGTCATGGTCTGGAAGGTGTAGAAGGAGATGCCAATGGGCAGCGCCAGATTGAGCACCGGCATGTCCACCCCGAAGTGCTGGAAGGTCCTGGCCACCAGATCCCAGTACTTGAAGAAGAACAGGATGGCCAGATTGAGCACCAGGGCCACCGCGACAGCAACTCTAGCCTCTGTATCCCTCCCCTGTTCCTTACATCGGGCTACCACCAGACCCGCCGCGTAGTCCAGCAGGATGGTGAAGAGCATGAGCACAATATATTTGGGCTCGCCCCAGCCGTAAAAGACCAGGTTTACCACCAGCAGCCAGGCATTGCGCCATCGGAGGGGGGTAATATAGTAGACGAACAAGACGATGGGGAGATACAGGAACAGGAAATACAGACTGGAAAAGACCAAACACTCACCTTCTCAATCTCGGAACTTAGAAAAGAGGCCCGGCAGGAGACCCCGCCGGGCGCTCAGCAGACACCAGTATATCCTATTTTGCTTACTTTGTATAGGTGTTAAACGCGCTTACCGCAGAATCGGCATGTTCACTCACCGCAAAGAGGATATAGTTGCCATTGGTGGTCAGTTTGTAGTTTTTCACCAGCTCCAGCTGCTCGGGCAGATACTGACTCCACTGCTGCTCCAGGTCGTCCTGGCGCTTCTCCACTGCGGCCTTCACGGTGTCCATCTTGCCATCCTTCACCTTGGCCAGGAAGAACTCGGTGGCGTGGGTGGCCATCATGGGCATCTTGCAAATATAGGCCTCCAGGTCGGAGGATTTGATGCCGTACACCGCCAGAAGGGTGTCGGAATCCAAGTCGATGAGGGCGGGCAGCTCGTTCTTGGCGATGTCATTCCACACCGAGTTGAGGACGGTGGAGGCGTCCGCGGCAGGGGCCTTTGTGGGCGTTGTGGTGGGAGTGGGCTTGGCGGTGGGCTTGGTAGTCGGTTTGCTGGTTGGCTTGCTGGTGGGTTTCGTGGTGGGCTGTGTGGACGGCGCGGCGTCGGGAGAGGCATTGGGTGTCTCCGGGTTCACCGAAGGGGACACGCTCTCCTCCGGGGTGGCGCTCTCATCGAGGAGGGGCGACTCCGACGGAGTGGGGGCGGTACTCTGGGAGGTCTGAGGGGCGGTCACTTCCGTGGAGGGAGTGGCGGGGGGTTCGCTGCTGCCGCAGCCGGACAGCAGACTCAGGGACAGGGCCCCAGCCAGGGCCAGAGAGAGAACACGAGCATTCATAGAAGCAAAACTCCTTTAATCATCAAACATAAAGTCGAGAGGCATCTCCCGCTTCTCATAGCCTTTGACGATAGGGCAGATAAAAAAGTTCCGCGCTCAAAAAAAATTTTTCCAAAAAATTTACCAGGCGCTTTTTCCTATAAATCCAGGTGAAAAACAAACGGTGCACTCCAGAAAACTGCTGGAGTGCACCGCTTTTTATAGAGTTACCGTGAGAAAAGTCTCCTTGTGGACCTTGCGCAGGGTGGTACAGGCGTCCCAAGCCCGGTCCAGCGTCTCAAAGAGGCCGAACACGGTGGGGCCGGTCCCACTCATACAGGCCCCCAGCGCCCCCGCCTCAATGAGGGTGCGCTTGATTTCCGCCACTGCTGTTCCCACAGGACGGGGCAGCACATCCTCAAAGACATTGTACATCCGCCGGGCCGCGCCCGCCAAATCTCCCGCCTGGAGGGCCTCCTCCATGCCGGCGGTATCCGGCCGGCAGGTGAGGCGCACCCCGTCAATCCGCCGGAAGAGCTCGGGGGTGGAGATGGAATAGCGGGGTTTACACAGCACCACATAGCACCAGGGCAGCGGGGGCAGTGGGGTTAGCACTTCTCCCCGCCCTCTGGCCAGCATGGTGCTGCCATACACACAGTAGGGCACATCGGAGCCCACCTGTTCGCCAATCCGGGCCAGCTCCTGGAGGGAGTAGTTCAGCCCCAGCTCCCGGTTCAGCCCCCGCAGCACGGCGGCGGCGTCCGAGCTGCCTCCCGCCAGCCCGGCACAGACCGGAATTTTCTTATCCAGCACAATCTCTAACCCGTTCCAGTCCCGCCCAGCCGCCTCACACAGGCGGATGGCGGCGGAAGCGGCCAGATTGGTGGGGCCGGTGGGAAGAAATTCCAGGTTGGAGCGCACCGAAATGCCCGCTCCCCCCTGCCGGATGGTGACGGTGTCAGACAGGGCCACCGACTGCATCACCATGCACAGCTCATGGTAGCCGTCCGGCCGCTTCCCCAGCACGTCCAGGGTCAGGTTCAGCTTGGCCCAGGCCGTTTCACGCATTTCTGCCATGCTCCCTCCTCAGCGGATGCGCCGCGCCTCCAGATAGAAGCGCTTGTCGTTGGCGTCTCCCATGGAGAAGGTCTTGCGGGGCAGCGCGCCGTCCTGCACCACGGTGGGGAAGAGTTCTTCCTTGCGCAGCGCGGGCAGGAGGAACGCCAGATTCCCCTTCTGACGGCCCAGCTCCGCCGCCACATCGTCGCCGTGGATGTAGTCAATGCGGCCCGGGTGCTCCTGGAGGTACTCATCCAGGAAGGTCTGAAGGGTCCCCACCTCCAGGTGGGCGGTGGGATGGGGGATGGTAACGCTGCCGGTGCCGCCGGCGTGGACATAGCGCAGACAGTGGCCCTCTCCCTCGCCATAATAGGCCCCGGGATAAGCCGCCACCAGCGCGCCCAGCACCTGGGCCGGGTCCACATCAAAGAGCACCCGGTGAACCGGCTCAAAAATCAAACTCTCGTCGTGGAGGTTCGTGAGCTCCACCAGCGCGTACCGGGCGGGGAGGGCCGCCCACTGTCCCGGCGGAGTGAGGCGCTTCTGCCGCTCGTAGCACTCCTTGGCGGTGGCCAGGGAGTGGTTCCCATCCCCCACCGCCAGGGTCATGGCCCCGCAGCGGCTGCCGTAGCGGTGGCGGAACACCTGCGGGTCGGTGATCTGGCGCAGCAGCCCCGCCACGGTGGCCAGCTCGTCCTCACCCAGCTTCCAGCCGGTGATGTGGCCGCCATTCTCCATGAGGTCAAAGTCGTAGACCTGCTCCATCTCCCAGTGGCAGCCGGAGAGGTAGTTCATCAGCATATCCTCCGGGTCGTCCATCAGAAGCATGGCGTGGGGCAGTTCCAGGGGCGCGTTCTTCCGCACCGCCACACGGGGCGGGATGCGGGAGAGCACGGTGCCCTCGGTGGCCCGCACCTGGGCCTGGTCATCGGCCTCGTAATTATAGAGCTCCAAATCCACCTTGCCCACCAGGCCCCGGCGCACACGCCCGCTGCTCAGGCGGCGCTCCACATAGACCATGGTATCGTGCAGCAGACGGAAGCGGTCTTCCAACAGATAGCGGGCCATGGTGTTGTTGACATCCACAATGTCGGTATCCACATTGGGTCCATCCAGACAGCTCTCCGGCAGAATGAGGCGCAGAGTGGAGGGGGCGCTGCCCACGGTCTCCTCCACGCGCTGCCAGTATTCCGGCTGGGATGTGTACTGGTCACAGGCCACCACCGACCACTTGGTCAAATCGCAGTTCTGGGGCAGCAAAATATCAGCCGGAGAAAACGCCAGACCGCTGAAATCAGCATACATTGATTACACCTCCTAAAATTGACTGGATCGCTCCAGCGCCGCTCAGCCCTGGGCCCGGGCCTGCCGCTTGCGCAGGTTGGTGAGGAAGTTGTCCATCCGGGTGAGCGCCTCGGCGATGTCCTTCATGCCGGTGGCATAGCAGCAGCGCACGAAGCCCTCTCCGCCCGGGCCAAAGGCCGAGCCGGAGATGACCGCCACCTTTTCCTCCAGCAGGAACTGCTCGCAGAACTCGTCGGAGGTAAGGCCGCTGGAGCGGATGTCGGGGAACACATAGAACGCGCCCTTGGGCTCAAAGCAGGGCAGGCCGATGCGCCGCAGCCCCTCCACCAGATAGCGGCGGCGGCCGTCGTACTCGTCCCGCATTTTCATAATGTCGTTGTCGCCGTTGCGCATGGCCTCCACCGCGGCATACTGGCTGACGGTGGGGGCGGACATGATGCCGAACTGGTGGAGCTTGAGCATCTGCTGAATGATCTCCTTGGGTCCGCAGACATAGCCCATACGCCAGCCGGTCATGGCGTGGCTCTTGGAGAAGCCGTTGACCACAATGGTGCGGTCCTTCAGCTCGGGCAGGTTGGCCGGCGAGACATGGTGCTGGCCGTAGGTCAGCTCTGCATAGATCTCGTCGGAGAGGATCATGATATTGGTGTCCCGCACCACCTCGGCAATGGCCTCCAAATCGGTGCGCTCCATAATGCCGCCGGTGGGGTTGTTGGGGAAGGGCAGCACCAGCACCTTGGTGCGGGGGGTGATGGCGGCGCGCAGCTCGTCGGCGGTGAGGCGGAACTCGTTCTCCGCCTTGGTCTCCACCAGCACAGGGGTGCCCCCCGCCATGGAGGTCAGGGGGCCATAGCACACAAAGGAGGGCACCGGCACAATGACCTCGTCCCCCGGATTCACCAGACAGCGCAGAGAGAGGTCAATGGCCTCGCTGCCGCCCACGGTGACAATAATCTGACCGGCAAAGTCGTATTGCAGCTGAAAGCGCCGGTTGAGGTAGGCGGCAATCTCCCGGCGCAGCTCCGCCATGCCGGCGTTGGAGGTATACTTGGTAAAGCCCTTCTCCAGAGAGTAGATGCCCGCGTCGCGGATGTGCCAGGGAGTGACAAAATCCGGCTCGCCGATGCCCAGAGAGATGGCGTCCTTCATCTCCTCCAGAATGTCAAAAAAGCGGCGGATGCCGGAGGGCTGCACCTCTTTGATGCGGTCGGACAAAATGGACTCATAATTCATGAGAAAATCAGCTCCCTCTCCTGCTCCTCCGGTTTCTCGAAAATGAGGTGCTTTTCCTTATATTTTTTCAAAATGAAGTGGGTGGCGGTGCCGGTCACATCCTCCAGCGTGGCCAGACGCTGGCCCACAAACTGGGCCACCTCCTTGAGGGTCCGGCCGGAGATGATGACGGTCAAATCATAGGCCCCTGACATGAGGTAGACGCTCTCCACCTCGTCATACTGATAAATCCGCTCGGCCACCCGGTCAAAGCCCTCGCCCCGCTGCGGGGTGACGTTCACCTCAATCAGGGCGGTCACGGCCTCCCGTTCGGTGCGGTCCCAGTCCACCACGGCCTGATAGCCGAGGATAATCTTCTCCCGCTCCTTCTTCTGAATCTCCTCTTCCACCTCCTGAACGGTCATCCCGGTCATGGAGGCCAGCTGCTCATGGGTGAGCGTACAGTCCTCTTCCAAAAGCTCCAGCAGCTTTTTCATCTTGCTTCCCCCTTTGTTTAAACTGGGTCACGGTGAAAAATCACCAGTTTATTATATTTGGATTATTATACTCCAATCCACCAGCTCTTTACAATACATTCGCCCAAAACTCTGCCAGGATGCACAATTTTGTCGAATTTTACCCCGCCCTCTTTGTGGATTTTCGTTTATTTTTCTGTGGAATTTTTGAATGGCTGGTGTTATGATTCTAGTATCTATTCCAGGTTGGGACTTCGTTTGCGGAGCCTTTTTTGACCTGGAGCAACCGCTTTTTATCCCATGGAGGAACAATCTATGGAATTTGTGGATTTGATTAACCAAATTGTGGCAGCGGAGCAGAACGCCAGCCAGCTGGTCCAGGAGGTCCAGAACCGGGAAGCGGGGCTGGACCAGGATTTGGAGCGAGAGACGGCGGATCTGCGGGAGCGCTACATGGCCCGGGCCAAGCGCCGGGTGGGCATTGTGGAGGAGACGGAGACCGCCCAAGCCCAGGAGGAGATTGCCCGCCTGGACCAGCGCCTCAGCGAGAGTCTGGAGGCCCTCAACCGGGCCTATGAGAGCCATCGGGAGGAGTGGGTGAACACCCTGTTGGCCCGGATTGTGGGCGGGACGCCATGATCGGCGCGCTGATGGACTACGGGGCGCTGTGCACCAAGGCCAAGGCCCTGTACGGCAAGCGGCTGCGTCTGGCGGACTTCAACCGCATCGCCGCCTGTCACGATGTGGCGGAGGTGGCGGAGTACCTCCGGGGGCACCCGGCCTGGTCCGCTTCCGCCCAGCGCCTCACCGGGGGCGTGTATATCGGGCGGCTGGAGCTGGAGCTGGCGCTGTGGCAGCAGTTCCGGGAGGACTACCGGAGCTTGCTCCACTTTGTGCCCCGGGGGGACAAGGCCCTGATGGCCTTTCCTGTTCTCTTGCAGGAACAGCGGGCCATTCTGTCCGCCCTGCGCCGTCTCCAGGCGGGGCATCCCCTCTCCACCCCCCAGGCGGTGGTACACAGCGCCCTGGACTGGAAGGGCCTCCTCAACTGCACCGATTTGGACAGGCTTATCGCGGCGGCCTCCCGCACCATCTACGCTCCCGCCCTCCAGCGGCTGCGCCCCAGCGGAGGCGGTCTTCCCGACTACGCCACGGCGGAAATCCTGCTGCGCTCGGTGTACTTCTCCCACATGTACCGCATCATTGAGCGCACCTACGCCGGACAGGTCCGGCAGGTTTTGCTGCGCGCCTACGGCGAGCAGATTGACCTCTTGAACCTCATCCACATCCTGCGCCTCAAGACCTATTTCCCCGGCCAGCGGGACTATCTCCCCCTCCTCTTCCCCTTCAACTACCACCTGCGGCCCCCGCTTATCCAGGCGCTGTGTGCCGCCCCCGACGCAGACGGGGTCTTTGCCCTTCTGCGGGACACCCCCTACGCCAAGGCCTTTGAGCATGTGGAGGTGAGTGAGGTGGAGGACTACTACCGCCGGGCCTTTTACCGCTTCAACCGCCAGCAGCTGCTCTCCGGGCCGCCCTCCATTTTCGCGGCGGTGGCCTACCTCAATCTGAAAGAGCTGGAGCTGCGCGCCCTGGTGGGCATGGTGGAGGCCGTCAAATACGGTGTGCCCTGCGACCTCTCCTTCGCCCAGCTCATGGGGGAATGAGCCCGACCTCCGGCACATCACACTCAGAAGGGAGCTGAATCTATGTCCGTCGTTCCCATGAAACTGCTCACCATCGCCGGTCCCCTGGAGCAGTTTGACGACGTGGTATCTGCCTGCGTCCTCGACCAGGAATTTCACCCCGAGTACACCTTGCACATGATGGAGGGCGTCTCCAACCTGCGCCCCTTTCCCCTGTCCAATGCCTACGCCCCACTGCTGCGCCGGGCCCAGGAGGTCCTGGAGGAGCTGGGGCTCCAACCAGCCTACGCTCCCTTTGAGGGAGAGGAGGATCTGGAGAAGCTCTCCGGCTACTTTGACCGCCTGGAACAGACGGTGAAGGAGTTGGAGGACCGCCGGGCCACCCAGCGCCGCCTGCTGGACGAGGACCGGAGCGTCTCCCAGGAGCTGACCCATCTCCAGGGACTCTCCACCGATTTGGAGCACCTGCAAAACATGAAGTACGCCCGGTTCCGGTACGGCTACCTGCCCCGGGACACCTATGACAGCTTTCAATCCACCCTCAACGACGACGCCGACCTCTTTTTCTTCCCCACCATGCTGGAGACGCGGCGGGTCTATGGCGTCTACTTCACCACCAAGGAGGCCCACGAGCGGGTGGACTCCCTCTTCAACTCCCTCCACTTTGTGCGCATCCAGCTGGATGCCACCGTCCATGGCACGCCGGAGGAGGCCATCGGCACCCTCACCAAGCTGGCCGCCAAGGCGGAGGAAAAGCTGGCCGCCCTAGATAGGGAACAGGCGGAATTTGCCCAGAAGGAGGCCCCCCATCTCCACCAGGTGTACTCCTGGCTGCGCTATCACAGCGCGCGCTATGATTTGCGCCGCTACGCCGCCCGCTCCCGGGAGACCTTCTACCTCATGGGCTGGGTCCCGGAGCCGGAGCTGGACGCCCTCACCCTGCGTCTGGACGACTTCCCCAACTGCTCCTGTGTGGTGGACAGCCCCCGGGAGATGCAGGGCGTCTCCCCCCCGACTAAGCTAAAAAGTTCCTTCTTTGGCCGGGTGTTCCGCCCGTTTTTGGAGATGTACGGCCTGCCCAACTACCGGGAGCTGGACCCCTCGATCTTCATGGCCTTCACCTACTGCCTCTTCTTCGGCATCATGTTCGGCGATTTGGGGCAGGGGCTGGGACTGGCCCTCATTGGTTTCATCCTCAGCCGGTGGAAAAAAATGTGGCTGGGCAATATCATCACCTGCTGCGGCCTCTCCGGCGCCCTCTTCGGGTGTGTCTACGGCAGCGTCTTTGGCTATGAGGACATTTTACCCGGCTTTAAGATTATGGAGGAGAGCTCCCTCCTGCCGGGAAGCAGCAATGTACTGGTGCTCCTGCTGCTGTCGGTGGCTCTGGGCGTGGGCATGATCGCGGTGGTCATGTTCCTCAATATCGCCAACGGCATCCGGCAGCGGAATTTTGAAAAGATCTTCTTCGGCCCCAACGGGCTGGCGGGCCTGGTATTTTACGGCGGGCTGATTATCGCAGGGGTGTCCACCGCCCTCTTTGGGGTGAACCTCTTTGTGCCGGTATATGTGCTGCCGGTGCTGGTGCTCCCCCTGGTGTGCATCCTGCTGCGGGAGCCCCTCTCCCTGCTGGCCGCCGGAGACCCGGAGTGGAAACACGTCAAAGTCTCCGAGGTGCTGGGCACCGGATTTTTCGAGCTCTTTGAGACTCTGCTCTCCTACCTCACCAACACCCTCTCTTTCATGCGTGTGGGCGCTTACGCCATCACCCACGTGGGACTGATGATGGTGGTGCAGATGCTGGCCGGGTCGGGCAACCTGGTGGTGATTGTCCTGGGCAACCTCTTTGTGATGGGCTTTGAGGGGCTGCTGGTGGGCATTCAGGTGCTCCGTCTGGAATTTTATGAGCTCTTTGGCCGCTTCTACGACGACGGCGGCGTCCCCTATACCCCCGCCAAAATCGACTATACCACCCTTGAGTCCAACCAGTAAACATGGAAAACACAATTCCAAACGGAGGTCTTTTGTATGAAATTCCTGATTCTGCTCTTCGCCAGCTTCGCCATGTTTTCCCCCCTCTTTTTGGCGGGCATCCGTACCTACACCGGCCAGAAGGCCCGTCGGGCTCTGGGGGCCAACATTTTCTCCTTCTTTGCCTGTCTGATTCTGGCCTCGGTACTGGGCATTGGCGGCAGCGCCGCCGCTGCCGGTGAGACTGCCGCTGTCGCCTCGGCGGGTCTGGCCGAGGGCCTCAAGTATGTGGGCGCTGCTCTGGCCGTGGGTCTCTCCGGCATTGGCGGCGGTATCGCTGTGGCCGCCGCTGCTTCCGCCGCGCTGGGCGCCATCTCGGAGAATGACAAGGCTTTCGGTAAGGCCCTCATCTTTGTGGGTCTGGCGGAAGGCGTGGCGCTGTATGGTCTGATTGTGGCGCTGCTGCTGCTGTTCGCCTAAGACCCCTCTAGGGGGCATCCCATGCCCCCTAGATACGAGCCTGTGTGCCGGCATAGCCGGCGACTTGGCTCGATACCCCCGGTTTCGCGCCCCGTGGCGCGGGTCGAGGTGTTTTTCGGGGAAGTGAATTCCCCGAAAAACAGACGTTCATCCATCTTTCCGTCTCTGGCGGAAACTCTGTGAGGCTCTTATGAAATACTTCGTTATCACCGACAGCATTGACACCCAGGTGGGGCTGCGTCTGGCCGGTATTGAGGGGACGGTGGTCCGGGAGCCGGACCAGGCCCGTCAGGCCATTGAGACAGCCGCCGCGGACCCGGAGATTGGGGTGCTCCTCATTACGGAGCATCTGGCCGAGGTGTGCGCCGACCAGATCGCCCCCATGAAGCTCACCGCCCACCGCCCTCTGGTCATTGAGATTCCCGACCGGCACAGCGTGGGCCGGGCCAGCGACTCCATCACCCGCTATATTCGGGAGGCCATCGGCGTCAAGCTGTAATCCCCCGCCGCCCCATCGGGACGGCCTATCTCCACCTCTGGAGGAATTTCACTATGCCTGAACTGTCCAAAAAACTGGAGCGCTTCACCTCCATCCTGCTGGCGGAAGCCACAGCGGAGAACGAGCGCACCCTCAACGAGCTCAAGGAGCGCCACGATGCGGCCCTGGAGAGTGCCGAGGACCGGGTGCTTCTGGAGGCCTACGAGTACATCCATCGGGAGGTCACCCGCATCCGGGGCGAGCAGGGCCGCCTGGTCTCCCAGCATCTGCTGGAGCAAAAGCGGGCCCTCTCCCGCCGCCGGGAGGAGATCGCGGAGGAGGTCTTTGCCCTGGTACGCGCGCGCATTGCCGCCTTTACCCGCACCCCCGCCTACCGCCAGCGCCTTCAGGCGCTGCTCCAGGAGGCGCTGAGCGCCCTGCCCGGCGCCAAGGACGTGGTGGTGTCGGTGCGGGAGGAGGATTTGCCTCTGGCCAAGGAGCTGAAGGCCGCCGCGGGGCGGCCCATCACCGTGGAGGCCGGTCCCATCCATCTGGGCGGCCTCATCGCCCGCTCCGATTCTCTGGGCCTCCGGGCGGACGCCTCCTTTGACTGCGCCATGGCCGGTCTGGACGGCCACTTCGCCCGTGTGGTGGGGCTGGCCCTGACGGACGACGGTTCCGACCCGCTGGACCCGGCCCAAAAGGAGGGGTAACATATGCAGGAATATACCATTCACGGCATCAACGGCCCGGTGGTCACCGTCCGGGGCGGCCGGGGTCTGGCCATGATGGATATGGTCAATGTGGGCGACGAGGCCCTCATTGGCGAGGTAGTGGGGGTAGACGGCAAGACCACCACCATCCAGGTCTATGAGGATACCGCCGGGCTCATGCCGGGGCAGAAGGTGGTGGGCCAGGGCGCGCCCATGTCCATTCTGCTGGGACCGGGTCTGCTGCACAACATCTTTGACGGCATTGCCCGCCCCCTGTCGGTGATTGCCGACCGGAGCGGCCCCTTTATCCGCCGGGTGCTGAACATCCCCACACTGGATCTGGAGCGCCAATGGGACACCACCGTTCTGGTGAAGGAGGGGGACACCCTCCGCCCCGGCGACTGCTATGCCCAGTGTCAGGAGACTACCCTCATTCTCCACCGCTGTCTGGTGCCTTCTGGGCTGTCCGGCACCGTTACCAAGGTGCGGCCCAACGGCTCCTACACCGTGGAGGATTCCCTGGTGGAGCTCACCGACCGGCTGGGGCAAATCCACACCTTGAAGCTGGCCCAGCGCTGGCCCATCCGCAACCCCCGGCCCATGAAAGAGCGCCTGCCCATCCACCGGCCCCTCATCACCGGACAGCGCATCATTGACACCCTCTTCCCCATCGGCAAGGGGGGCGCCGCCGCCATCCCCGGCCCCTTCGGTGCGGGCAAGACCATGACCCAGCACCAGCTGGCCAAGTGGTCCGATGCCGACATCATCGTCTATCTGGGCTGCGGGGAGCGGGGCAACGAGATGACTCAGGCGCTGGACGAGTTCTCGGAACTCCTGGACCCCAAGAGCCAGCAGCCCCTGATGAACCGCACCATCCTCATCGCCAACAC
>DXDX01000082.1 GCA_019115265.1 Candidatus Flavonifractor merdigallinarum
TCCCAGCAGGGTTTGAGGTTGATCAGGATGTCGGTTTTGTTTGTATTTTCGACGGATATGGTTTATACTTAAAAAGAATAACCAGAGCATGAAGTATCTGACCCCTAAGATGCCGATCACCGAGATCGAGCGTCAGAGGGCGGAAGAAGCGGAGGAGCAGAACATCGACCTCTATGAGGCGATCGCCGGTCTCTTCGAGGAGGTCATGGGGCTCACGGAGAAGGTCTCGAGCCTCGAAAGTAAGATCAAGCAGATTGAAGGAGGACAAGCAAAATGAAAGTGAAAGAGTACATGATTTCCGTCTATGCCGTTCTGGTGAAGAACAGCAAGCGCGATATTGAGTCCCTGCCCGAGGAGTACATCATCCCCGTCGCCGAGTATCTGGCGGCGCAGGAGGAAGGCACTCTCGAGCCGGAGGAGTAACGCCCCAGGGACACCCACCGAAGGGCCGTAGAGGCCCGCAAAACGGCCCGTAAAGGGCCGGTAGTAACCTAACCCACAAGAGGGCAAAAAGCACGGGAGGGGCGGCTATTCGTCGCTCCTCCCGCATGCTTTGAGCCCGCCCTCTTGCGTGTGCCGCTCCCGTGCTTCTGGGGGGGCGGTTGACGCAAGCGAGCAGGCTCGGAAATGCTTCTAAGATTGGCCCGTTTTTTCTCAAGTATGCTGTCCCAATTTCTCAAAAAACTTGTCGCGCTACAGCAAGACCCCAGTGGATCTGCTCTCTGGCCTGTTCCAAGCTGCTCCACAGCGGGGGGCGCAGGTTGGGATCGAAAGAAAGAATACAGCCTGCCGCTCGGGCCAGCGCCACCGCTTTTTGGGTGGCGCCGCGCACCGGATCTCCTGTGAGAGACAGCGAACCAAAGTGGAAGATGTTCGCTCCGGTGATGGCATTCTCCGGCACCTCGTCTGGGGTGAGGAGTGTGTCCGCCCCGGCGTCCCGGTAGAAAGAGAAGTCCCGGTCGCCGTTTTCCGCCGTTTTGACAAACGCCAATGTGGTGTGGCTGTGGGCGTCCATCACCAGGGCATCCATGGAGATGCCTGCCGCTGAGCCAACCTGGCGCAGGAAGTGGCCGAACTGGTCGTCTCCCACCTTTCCAATGAATGCAGTCCGCTTGCCCAGCTTGGCCAGCATAGCCAGCACGTTACAGGGCGCGCCGCCGGGGTTGGCCTCATAGAAGGGATTTCCCTGGGGACTGGCTCCGTTACAGGTGAAGTCCACCAGCAGTTCACCCAGAGCGACCACATCAATGCTTTTCTTCACGTATTCCACCGCCTTTTAAACCATAAGGTCGTATTTTTCAACGTCCATCAGGACCTGCCCATCTGCCTCGAAGGTAATGGTGTCGGCCTCCTGCCGAGTGTAAATGACCGAGCTGGCCACCTGCTCGCCGTCGTTGACAAAGACCTCCACACTAAAGCGATCCAAAAGGATGCGCAGCTCCACCTCTCCGCCCTGGGGCCGCACCAGGAAGCTGCGGGTGTGGACAATATCATGGGGCAGACCGCTGCGGGTGCGGTCGATTTTCAAGGTGCTCTCGTTGGGCTTGTAACGGATAATGGTGTCGTGCGCGCCGTCCTTGGCCACATGGATACGGAACCAGCGGTACATCTCCCCTCCGGTGGGGCGCACACGGACTGTCATATCAACCATACGCCCCTGAACACCCGGCAGGTTGACCTCTCCGCTTACCGGGATGTTGTGATGGAGCACCTTCTGGCCCCGGCAGGCCTCCAGCTCCCGGACGGGGCGCTGGCACAGCCGCCCGTCCCGCAGAAACAGCTCCCGGGGGAGAGTCATCTGGCCAAACCAGCGGCAGTGGGCGGGCTTGGCCCCCGCTGTGGCCCAGTTTTGCATCCAGGCGATCATGATCCGCCGCCCGTCGGGGGTGAGGAGAGTCTGGGGCGCGTAGAAATCCAGACCGTAGTCCACCGCCTGGACCGCTTGGCGGCGGAATTCTTTGCTCTGGGGGTCCCAGTCTCCCAACAGACACAGGGCGTTGTTGCCCGCGTGGAATTCCAGGCCGATGGGGTACATCTCCTGGGGACTGGTGAGAAGGACCTGCTGGCCGTCCAGGGGGAAGAGATCGGGGCACTCCCACATTTTCCCGTACTGGTTGTGACAGGCATCCAGGGTACGGACGTAGTTCCACTTCAGACCGTCTGCGCTCTGGTAGAGGAGGATGGCACCGCTGCCATCGGGGGTGCGGTTGCCGATGACGCAGTAGAATGTGCCGTCCACCTCCCGCCACACCTTGGGGTCCCGGAAGTCCGCCGCGCTGCCCCCCTCGGGCGGGTCGTTCTTGTCCAGCACCGGATTGCAGGAATATTTTTCGTAGTTCAGCCCGTCGCCGATGGCCACACACTGGGTCTGGATGTCCCGAAGGCCCCCATCCTCGTCCCGCTCCCGCTGAACGCCGGTATACATCAGCAGCTGCCGCCCGTCAGGGAGCTCCACCGCACCGCCAGAAAAGCAGCCGCCGGCGTCACAGGGCTGGTCAGGGGCCAGGGCAACGGGGAGCCGCTCCCAGTGGATGAAATCCTCTGTGGTCAGATGCCCCCAGTGCATGGGGCCCCACTCGTTGGAGTAGGGGTGATACTGATAGAACAGGTGGCATTTCCCCTGATACATGGAGAATCCGTTGGGGTCGTTCATCCAGCCGATGGTGGGGGTGGCGTGGAACGCGGGGCGCTCCGCCTCCGGGATATGGGGCCCATACTGGGCTTCAAAATCGCGTGCCTTTTGCAGCTGTGTGCTAACCATAGAATCTCATCCTTTGCTCGAATTTGGGGTGCTGAACTCAACGTTCCGCGCTGGCATAGCGGTCGTAGGCGGCCTGATAGACCTGGAGGAGGTCGTCCATTCCGCATTTCTTTGCCAGAAATTCTTTGTAGTTCTCCCACTCCTTGTCGGTGATGGCGCCGCCGCCCTCGCCGCCGTTTTTCAGTCACAGACCTTCCTGTTCCCGGACGGCGGTCTCGAAGTCCGGCTTGTGCCAGTCCAAGGTCTCCATCTCCATACTGGTAAAGGTGCAGTCCACCGGGTAGACGCTGGTGTCCTTCACATAGGGCATCCAGTCATCCTGGAGCCAGGTCAGGCGGTTGATGGCGTTGGGCTCCATATAAAAGACATCCCGGTAATACTCCGCCAGAATCAGCTTGGGGCCGTAGGTCTCATACTGGTTGCGCAGCTCTCCGGCGCTCTTGCCGTATTTCTCTTTGGCCTCTTCATCGGTAATGGACATCCACATGCCGTTTTCATCCTGGCCGGTGAAGTAGACGCCGATGGGGCCGTAGTGCAGCTGCATCACCGTCTCTCCGTCGTACCACTGGTCAAAGAACTTCAGCAGATTGATGGGGTTCTGGCACTTGCCGGTGATGCACAGCTGGCCGGAGGTGATGGGGGAGCCGGGGCGGATGGTAATGCCGCAGACGCCCTCATACTCCGTGCCCTTCGGGCCGGACAGGGGCGGCAGAAACACATAGTCGTCGGCGTAGTCCCCCATCAGCTCTTCAATGTACCACCAGGTGGATACCCCCACATAGCCCTGCTGGCACTTGGCCATGAGCTGGCTGTCGCTCTGGCTGAACATCTCCACGTCCATCAGGCCCTCGCTGAACCAGGTGTGGAAATAGTCCATACAGTCCCGGTAGGCGTCGGAGACACAGACAAATTCTACGTTACCGTCGCTTTTCAGGTGCAGGTCGTTGCACACATCGTTGGGCCAGTTGGTAAAGCCAAAGCCGGAGTAGAAGATATTCTGACCCCAGCACCACTCGTCAAAGCCAGTGGACATGGGGATGGTGGAGCCAGCGGCATTTCCATAGTAGGTGTGGGACATGTCGTTTTCCTGAAAGGCTTTCAGGGCGTCGTGAAGCTCGTCCAGGGTGGTGGGTATCGGCAGCCCTAGCTCGTCCAGCCACGCCTTGTTGATCATGCTGAACTGGGGAATGGTGTAGATGGAGTAGGCATCCTCCGTGTCCGCGCCAATGCCGGCGGTGGTCATCTGCTCCCCGGCGGGCAGGCCGTAGATTTTGCCGTCCTCCTGGGTGATGGCCGCCCGGATCTCCGGGTGTTCCTCCAGAATAGCGCACAGGTTGGGCATGATGTCCTCAGTGAGATAGGGGGTCAAATCCAGAAAGGTGCCGTCGTCCCCGTACCGGGCCAGATCGTAGTTGGAGAAGCCCACCCCCATGAAGGCGTCGGGGTACTGGCCGCCAGTGATGCGGATGTTCACCTGCTCGGACAGAGAGTCGGACATGGTCTCCCAGTTGATTTTGATGCCCACATTGTCTTGCAACTGATTGAGTACCTCGTTGTTTTCATAGCCGCTGGACAGGGCGGAGATGCCGCCCATGATGTCAAATTCCGTCTGCTCGGTGTTGGGGTTAATTTCGCCGGTGTTCACGTTGTGCACCAAGCCGCTGGAGCACCCGGACAGGCCCGACGTAAACAGGACAGCTGTCAGGGAGGCGGCAAGCCCCCGTTTCCAAGGTTGTTTCATGGTTTTCTCTCCTTTCTCAGCCCTTTACTGCACCGGCCATAAAGCCCTTTTCAAAGTGCTTCTGCACAAAGGGGTAGATGACCAGCATGGGCACCGCCGCCACAATCATGGAGCAGAACTTGAGAAGCTCGGTGAGCTTGTTCAGCTCCGCATAGCCACCGGAGATGGTGGCAGCTTGGGAGGCGGAGGCGGAGCTCTTGATTAGGATGTTCCGCATGACTAGGGGCAGGGGAGAGCCCTTGCCCCCCAGATAGATCAGCGCAGTAAACCAGTCGTTCCAGTAGGCCACCATGGAAAAGACCGCCATCACGGCCAGAATGGGCTTGGAGAGGGGGATGACGATTTTGAGGAAAATGCCGATTTTGGAGCAGCCGTCAATCTGGGCAGCCTCCACCAGATCCTTGGGGACGCTGTTCTGGAAGTAGTTGCGCACAATGATCATATTACCCACCGCCACGCCGCCCGGCAGGAACAAAGACCACATGCTGCCCACCAAGCCGGTGCTCTTCACCACTAGATAGGTGGGAACCAAGCCGCCGCCAAAGTACATAGTGATCAGGAAGAAGATGCTGAAAAACTTCCGTCCCGGCAAGTCGCGCTGGGCCATGGGGTAGGCGGTGATGTAGAGCATGGTTACCGAAAAGACCGTGCCAATCACGGTGTATTTCACCGAGTTCAAAAAGCCGGAGACAATGTTTGGGTCCTGAAAAACCGCCATGTATCCGTCCAGCGTGAAACCGCTGGGGAGCAGGAAGGTCTTGCCCGTGTAGACATCGTAGGGGTCGGAGACGGAGGCGATCAGGACATAATAGAGGGGGTAGGCCACAATGAGCAGCACCACCGCGGTGATGAGCACCAGCACGATATCACTGGTGCGCTCGGAAAATCCGATTCGTTTCTTCATGCCCTCCACCCCCTTACACAAATTCCACGTCCGAGGCTTTGGACGCAATCTTGTTGACGATGAGCAGCAAAATGATATTGACTGCTGTGTTAAACAGTCCCACAGCGGTGGAGTAGCTGTATTTGGCGTTTTCGATGCCCTGCTGGTAGACGTATACGGCAATAACATCGCTGGTGGCCTTGTTCAAATCGGTCTGGAGGAGCCAGACCTTCTCAAAGCCCACATTCATCAGTCCGCCTGCCGCCATAATGAGGTTCAAAATGGCCATAGGCAGCAGCTCCGGCAGATCGATGTTTCGGATGCGCTGGAATACCGAGGCGCCGTCAATCTTGGCCGCCTCATAGAGGCCCGGGTCCACATTGGCCAGGGTGGCCAGATAGATGATGCACCCCCAGCCGGCGTCCTGCCAGATGCCTGAGGCGATGTAGATGGTGCGGAACGCGGAGGACTCAGTCAGGAAATCAATACTGGTGCCAAAGATCAGGTTGATGAGTCCTCCTGAGGGGCTCAAGAAGATGCGCAGCATGCCGCAGACCACCATAATGGAGATGAAGTGGGGCGCATACAGTACCGTCTGGACCAGCCGCTTATAGCGCTGGAAGCGGAGCTAATTGATAATGAGAGACAGAATAATGGGGATGGGGAAGGTCCACAGTAGGCTGTACAGGCTGATGAGAATGGTATTTTTGATCATTCGAAGACAGGTTGGAGAGCTGAAAAAGCGCTCAAACCAGTAGAGCCCCACCCACTGGCTGCCGGTATAGCCCCGGCTGGCTTTAAAGTCCCGGAAGGCGATCTGAATGCCATACATGGGTACATACTTATAGATGATGGTCAGCACCACCGGAATCAGCAGAAGCAGGTAGAGCTGCCAGTTGTCCAAAATGCGACGGCTCAAAGGTTTCCCGCGCAGGGCAAGGGCCCCTGACGCAGATTTGCGTGATTGACTCACATTGTCTCACTCCCTATTTAAAGTCATGGTTTCACATCTGCATCGTTGGTCTATCCCCTCTTTTCTGATGGTGTTTTGAGGTGCCGGCACTCAGCGTGTAACGTTTCACGCGGGAGAAGAAAAGAGCGCCCTGATCATGGGGCGAAACGTTACACTTCAATTTGAGTTCATCATACGCCATATTTCC
>DXDX01000083.1 GCA_019115265.1 Candidatus Flavonifractor merdigallinarum
AAGGAGAGGGATTTGGAGCAGGTGACGAGGCTCGAACTCGCTACCTCCACCTTGGCAAGGTGGCGCTCTACCAGATGAGCTACACCTGCGAACGACAGGTGTCATTATAGCTCAAAGGCCCGCTCTTGTCAAGAGAAAATCGAAAATTTCCCCTGAATTTTTGATTGGAGCGAAATTACCCCCTCAGCAGCTTCCCTGCTCCGGCGGGGCGGCCAGATTCTCGAGCATCAGCTCCACAATCTTCCGGTCGGTCTCCTTCATGCCGTCCCGGGCCAGCGCCCCCACATTGCGGATGGTGTTGTCCACCCCCTTGGTGACGATGCCGTCACCGCTCCAGAACTGGCGGCCCTGGCGGTACATCTGGTAGCCCAGAATGCCGCTCTCCACCGCCACCGCGATTTTGCCCGCGCAGGACGGCTTGGCCCCGTCGCAGATGACCCCCGAGGTAATGGCCAGCGCATTCACCACCGTGTGGGCCACCCCGTCATAGCCACAGCCCTCCAGATAGGCGATAGCCCCGGCGGCGGCACACCCGGCGCTCACCGCGCCGCAGTAGGCGGAAAGCACCCCGATATAGGCCTTCTGGTGGACGGCCAGCAGATTGGAGAGGGCCAGCGCCCGCAGGAGCTTGTCGTGGCTGTACCCCTTCTCCCGAGCCCACACCACCACTGGCACTGAGGCGGTAATCCCCTGGTTGCCGCTGCCGGAGTTGATGACCACCGGTCGCTCACAGCCGCTCATCCGGGCATCTGACCCGGCGGCGGCCATGACCTTGACCTTGTTTTTCAGGCTCTCCCCATCCTCCAGCAGAGTGCGGCCAATGCCCGCGCCGTACTCCCCGGAGAGGCCCTCCTCCGCAATGGCCATGTTGTACTCCATCTGGCGCTCCAGGACCTCCCGCACATCGTCCAGTTCCACCGTGTCGGCAAAGTCCACAATGCGCTCCACACTCAGAAGGCTCCGGTCGGCGCGGGGGGCCTCCTCCCCCTGGTTCTCTGTACCCTCCCCGGGGAGGGGCAGCACCTCACCGTTGCGGGTGAGGGAGACTACATTGGTGTGCCGGTTGGTGATGCGCACAGCGGCGCTGTCCCCGCCCCCCTGGACCTCCACCACCAGATCCAGCACTTCCGGGCTCTCCAGCCGCTCCACCCGGATGGGCACACGCTGGAGCAGGGCGCGGATGGCGGCACGACCGGCGTCGTCCACCTCAGAAATGACCTCCAGCGCCCGGTCCGGGTCCCCGGCTGCCGCACCGGCGGCCACCGACGCCTCAACGCCCCGCAGTCCGCCGGTGTTGGGCACCACCACGCTCTTGGCGTTTTTCATCAGATTCCCGCTGACCTGCACCCGCATCTCCTCCGGCTCCCTCCCCAGCGCCCGGCGCACCAGGGCGGCGGCATAGGCCAGGGCGATGGGCTCAGTACAGCCCAGAGCGGGACACAGCTCCTCCTCCAAAATCTGCACATAGGTCTGATAAATGGGGTCCTCCCGTTTCATACCTCAGTTCCTCCTGTCTGCCGAATGTTCGGATCGCCCCCGAGTATACCATACATTTCGCCCTTTGTCGCCGTCTTTTTCCCGGATGCTCCCTTCTTCTCGTCCCTTGTGGGTACCATGTCAACTTCTTCCCCCTCTCTTGACGAATGTGGTGAAAATAGGGTATAATAAATCCAGAATGAGGACTTATATAGGCCCATAATCGGATGGGCGTCTCTACCGGCTGCCGTAAACAGCCGCCCTATCAGTCTCCCGTTCCGGATTTGGGGACGACTGGGCGCATACGGCGGCTTTTTTGTCCCCTTCCACCTATGAGAAAGGGTGCATGATGTATGAAAACCACTTCCTTTGTCCTCCGGGGCGACCTGGCGTACAGCCTCAGCCCCACCCAGTGGCGCACCATGTCCAACGGCTTTCTGGTGTGTGTGGACGGCCGCAGCGCCGGTGTCTTTGAGCAGCTGCCGGAGCGCTACGACGACCTTCCCCTGCTGGATTTTTCCGGTAAGCTCATTGTGCCCGGTCTGGTGGACCTCCACGCCCACGCTCCCCAGTACACCTACCGGGCGCTGGGGATGGATTTGGAGCTGCTGGACTGGCTCAGCCTCCACACCTTCCCCGCCGAGGCCCGCTATGCCGACCTGAACTTTGCCGGAGCGGCCTACGACCGCTTTGTGGACGATTTGCGCAAGAGCTTCACCACACGGGCCTGTCTCTTCGCCACCTCCCACACTGACGCCACTCTGCTGCTGATGGAAAAATTGGAGGAGAGCGGCCTTATCACCTATGTGGGCAAGGTGAACATGGACCGCAACTGCGACTCCCCCGCCCGGGAAGAGAACGCTGTCCGCTCCCTTCAGGAGACCGTGCGCTGGCTGGATGGGTGCTCCTCTTTCCGCCGCACCTCTCCCATCCTCACCCCCCGCTTTATTCCCTCCTGTACAGATGAGCTGATGGAGGATTTAGGGGCCCTCCAGCGGGAGCGAAAGCTCCCCGTCCAGAGCCACCTGTCGGAAAACCAGTCGGAAATCGAATGGGTGCAGCAGCTCTGCCCCTGGTCGAAATATTACGGGGACGCCTACGACCACTTCGGCCTCTTCGGCGGGGCGGACTGCCCCACCATCATGGCCCACTGTGTCCACTCCCCGGAGGAAGAGATCGCATTGATGAAAGAGCGCGGGGTATTTGTGGCCCACTGCCCCGAGTCCAATGCCAATCTGGCCTCCGGTGTGGCCCCGGTGCGCCGCTTCCTGGAGGAGGGGCTGCGGGTTGGCTTGGGCAGCGACATCGCCGGCGGAACCCAGCTCTCCCTCTTCAAGGCCATGGCCCTGGCGGTCCAGGTGTCCAAGCTGCGCTGGCGTCTGGTGGACCAGAGTCTGGCCCCCCTCACCGCCGCGGAGGTCTTTTGGCTGGGCACCGTGGGAGGCGGATCCTTCTTCGGACAGGTGGGCTCCTTTGCTCCGGGGTATGAGCTGGACGCCCTGGTGCTGGACGACACCCGCCTTGCCGGCCCCCACCGCCACACGGTGTCGGAGCGTCTGGAGCAGATGATCTACCTCTCGGAGGATGCCGACCTCACCGCCAAGTTTGTGGCGGGCCGCCGCCTCCTTTAACCCCTGCAACGGACAAAACGGCCCCCTCTGGTCAAGCCAGAGGGGGCCAGTTTCTGTTCTTTAGAATGAATCCCAGCTGCCGGTGGGCTCTTCCACCCCTCCATAGCTGTCCGCGGACACCAGCTGCTTTTCCAGCTTGAAGTGGGCCACCTGCTCACGCATCATATTGGCCTGGCCGGACAGCTCTTCACTGGCCGCCGCACTCTCCTCAGCCGTGGCGGAGTTGGTCTGCACCACCTCCGAGATCTGGTCCACGCCGCTGGCAATCTCCTCCAGCTTGGTGGCCTGCTCCCGGTAAGCCTGGGACACTTCCTCAATGACTTCCACCACTTCCTTGGTCCCCTCGGCCACCACTTCCAGCGCTTCGGCGGTCATCTGGGTAATCTCCTCCCCGTGCCGCACCGCACGGACCGAGTTGGCAATCAGCTCATTGGTCTCCTTGGCCGCATTGGCGCTCTTCCCGGCCAGGCTGCGCACCTCATCGGCCACCACTGCAAAGCCCTTGCCCGCGGTACCCGCCCGGGCCGCCTCAACCGCGGCATTCAGGGCCAGAATATTGGTCTGGAAGGCAATGTCATCAATGGTTTTGATGATTTTGCCGATGGCGCTGGACTGCTGGCTGATGTCTGCCATCGCCAGACGCAGCTGATCCATCTGCTGGTTGCCTCTCTCCACCTCTTCTTTGATGGCCTGGAGGGCCGCACCGGCCTCAACCGCCTTCTCAGACTCATGCGTAGCCTGACCGGACAGCTCCTGTACAGCGGCGGACAGCTCCTCCACCGAGGAGGCCTGCTCCGTAGCGCCCTGGGCCAGCGCCTGGGCGCCGCTGGCAATCTGCTCGGCGCCGGCGTTGACCTGATCCGCCGAACGGGAAATCCCGCTGATGGTCTCCGACATGGTGCTCTGAATGTTCAAAAGGGCGCTCTTGACTTTGGCAAACTCACCCACATAGTCCTGCTGCAAGGTAAAGGCCAGATTGCCCTGCCCCATCTCAAACAGCACTCTGGAGATCTCCTCAATATAGCAGATGTACTCTTTGAGGCGCTCCACAATCCGGGCCACATTTCCGCCCATCTCACTGACCTCATCCCGGCCGTGCTGCTCCACTTCCACATCCAGCTCGCCGTCGGCCAGACGGCTCACCACATCATTGAGGCGCTTCACCGGCTTGACAATGGAGAGGGCGATGGCCACACAGATGCCAGCCAGGAGGAGTCCGCAGACCACCACGCCCACAACGACGATGCGAAGGATGCTTCTGGTCTGCGCGGTAAATTCGCTGGTCGGCAGAACACCCAGCATGGTATACCCCAGCGAATCAATGACGGTCGTACTGCCATAGTAGGCCGTCCCATTGCGGGTATAGGACACCGACTCCACATCCTCCTGATTGAGAATGATGTTCTCCATGTTGGACGAGTAATTGGCATCCTTGGCATTGGTGTTGATGAGTGTGCTGTCCGGGTGGTAGAGAATCTGGCTCTGGGAGTCGTAGAGGGTGATATACCCCTCCTTCCCGATGGTAATGCCGTCAAGCACCTGATCCAGATGATTCATATCCAAATCAGCGCCTACAATGCCCGCAATGGTTCCATTGACCATAATGGGGCTGGCCACCGTCACCATCATCCCGCCGGTATTAATGCTGGAATAAGCCTCTGTGGTGATGGAGTCGCCCTTTTCCATCACCAGCTTATACCAACTCCGGGTGGTATAGTCCACGTCTGCCGGTGTATAGATCTGGCCATCATTCTGGCAAATTTCCCCACTGGCAAAATAGCAGATCCACATATAGGCGACATTCTCCGCATTCTGCTCCTGAATCAGCTTTAACGTCTCCATCAGGCTGCCATACAGCGCATTGGCAGCAATTCCATCCTGGCCGACCTGAGCGGTAGTGTCCCGCACAATCTGGGTAGCAGCCAGGCACTCAGTCACCCCGTAGTAGCGCTCAAAGAAACTCTCCACCTGATTGGCCGCGGCTTCCGACTCTGCATTCAACTCCGCACCCATCAGACGCCGCACCACTCCAGAGCTCTGAATCCCTAGAAATAGCCCCATCAAGATGAGCACAGCGCACAGCGGCGCCAAAATCCCCAGCAGCAATTTCGGAACTATCCCAAATTTCATGGTTCTCCCCCTCTTTTTCCTTCTGCTTGTTTCCTGAACAGCAAAGGTTGACAATGAGTATTACGCACACCGTAGTTTCGCCTATATTTTATATCGACCAGAATGATAAAAGGGTTATCCACTTTTTACAAGTTCTCAAAAAATTTTACAGAGTAAGAATGTATTCTCCCTTGACAAATTGACTAATTTGATCTATATTACAATCAATAACAATTATTATTATTAAGGAGGCCCTATTTATGGAACTGAAAGGATCGCGTACCGAACAGAATCTGCTGGCTGCCTTCAGCGGCGAGTCCATGGCGCGGAATAAATACCTCTTCTTTGCCGAAAAGGCCAAGCAGGAGGGGCAGACCGAAGTGGCGGATCTGTTTGAGAAAATGGCCCAGAATGAGGGCATCCACGGCAAGCTCCTGTACCAGCGCCTCAAGGGCGTCGGTTCCAGCGCGGCCAATCTTCAGGAGGCCATCCAGGGTGAGTACGGGGAGTGGAGCAGCATGTACCCCTCCTTTGCCAGCATCGCCCGGGAGGAGGGCTTTGAGGCCATCGGCACCCTCTTTGACCAGATCGCCAAGATTGAAAAGGACCACGAGTTCCGCTTCCTCTCCGCGCTGAGCAAGCTCCACAGCACCGCCCCCAAGGCCTCCGCACCTGCGGCTCCTGCTCCCGCTCCGGCGGCTCCGGCTGCGCCCCGGGTGACCACTGTGGCCGGCTATCGCTGCATGTTCTGCGGCGCCACCTATGAGGAGCGCCCCGATGTGTGCCAGGTGTGCCAGGCCATCGGCTCCTTTGAGCCCACCACCATCCAGAAAAAGCTGGACGCCTGATATTGTCCCATTCT
>DXDX01000084.1 GCA_019115265.1 Candidatus Flavonifractor merdigallinarum
GCACCCACAAATGGGGCGGCCCCCTAAAAAGGCCGCCCTTTTGGAGGGGAGTGGAGAGGGGAACGAGAAGTTCCCCTCTCCGCCTTTTCTTTCCCCGGTTTCTTTTCCGCGAAAAGAAATCGGGTCCCCGCTGGATAAGCGGCCCGTCCGGCGAGGACAAAAACACCCGCCGTTGCGGCGGCAACCGAAAAAACGGCATGACCCCCGGAGAGGCCATGCCGTTTTTGAAACGAAGGTATGCGGGACAGCGGCGATTACGCCTTGCCGTCGCAGCCCAGGACGTTGATGAGCTTGTGCTTGACCAGCTCCTTGATGTTGGCCCGGGCGGGCTTGAGGTACTCGCGGGGGTCGAACTTGTCGGGATGCTCGTTGAAGAACTGACGAATGGTGCCGGTCATGGCCAGACGCAGGTCGGAGTCAATGTTGATCTTACAGACGGACATGGAAGCGGCCTTGCGCAGCTGCTCCTCGGGGATGCCCACGGCGTCGGGCATCTTGCCGCCGTTGTCGTTGATCATCTTCACATACTCCTGGGGCACGCTGGAGGAGCCGTGGAGCACGATGGGGAAGCCGGGCAGGCGCTTGGAGACCTCCTCCAGCACGTCAAAGCGCAGCGGAGGGGGAACCAGGATGCCCTTCTCATTGCGGGTGCACTGATCGGCGGTGAACTTGTAGGCGCCGTGGCTGGTGCCGATGGCGATGGCCAGAGAGTCACAGCCGGTCTTGGAGACGAACTCCTCCACCTCTTCGGGGCGGGTGTAGGAAGCGGCATGGGCGGCCACCTTCACGTCGTCCTCAATGCCGGCCAGGGTGCCCAGCTCGGCCTCCACCACCACGCCGTGGTCGTGGGCGTACTCGACGACCTGCTTGGTGATGGCGATGTTCTCCTCAAAAGGCTTGGAGGAGGCGTCGATCATCACGGAGGTAAAGCCGCCGTCGATGCAGGCCTTACAGGTCTCAAAGTCGGGGCCGTGGTCCAGATGCAGCGCGATGGGGATGTTGGGGCACTCGATGACAGCGGCCTCCACCAGCTTCACCAGGTAGGTGTGGTTGGCATAGGCGCGGGCGCCCTTGGACACCTGGAGGATCAGGGGGGCGTTGACGTCGCGGGCAGCCTCGGTGATGCCCTGGACGATCTCCATGTTGTTGACGTTGAACGCACCGATGGCGTATCCACCGTCATAAGCCTTCTTGAACATCTCGGTCGTGGTAACGAGAGGCATAAGGATCAACTCCTTTTTCAAATTACAAATAGATTTTACCATTTGCGATTGATAAATACAAGAGGGCATGATATAATAATGAAAAATTTAGATAACTCACCCTAAACATCTAAATTTGAGTGCTAAAAAGAAAAAATATGCACAAAGAAACTCGCAAAAACAATTAAGTGGAGGTTTAAGCTATGAACGAACTCAAAGGCGCGTGCATTATCGGTCAGTCCGGTGGTCCTACCGCGGTGATTAACGCCAGTGCGCTGGGTGTTATCCGCACTGCTCTGGACAATGGGAGCATCACTCGGGTGCTGGGCGCCGCCCACGGCATCAAGGGTGTGCTGGACGACAAGCTCTATGACATGTCCCAGGAGGACGCCGCCGAGCTGGATTTGTTGAAATATACCCCCTCTTCCGCTCTGGGCTCCTGCCGCTACAAGCTGGCCGACCCCGACGTGGACGACACCGACTACAAGCGCATTCTGGAGATCTTCAAGAAGTACGATGTGCGCTACTTCTTCTACAACGGCGGCAATGACTCCATGGACACCTGCAACAAGATCTCCAAGTTCATGCAGAAGTCCGGCTATGAGTGCCGCGTGATGGGCGTGCCCAAGACCATCGACAACGACCTCAACGGCACCGACCACTGCCCCGGCTTTGCCTCCGCCGCCAAGTATATCGCCACCTCCTGCGCCGAGGTGTGGCAGGATGCCCACGTCTATGACACCGGCATGGTCACCATCATTGAGATCATGGGCCGCCACGCCGGCTGGCTGGCCGGCTCCGCCGCTCTGGCCTCCCTCACCGGCTGCGGCCCCGACCTGGTGTACCTGCCCGAGGTGGACTTTGACATGGACCAGTTCGTCAAGGACGTGACCGATATCTACAACAAGACCGGCAAGTGCATGGTGGCCGTGTCCGAGGGCATCCACTACGCCGACGGCCGCTTCGTGTCCGAGGCGGAGACCTCCGCCACCGACGGCTTCGGCCATGCCCAGCTGGGCGGCCTGGCGGTCAAGCTGGCCGACATCATCAAGAACAAGACCGGCGCCAAGGTCCGCGGCATCGAGCTCTCCCTGCTCCAGCGCTGCGGCTCTCATGTGGCCTCCAAGACCGACATTGACGAGGCCTTTGCCGCCGGTAAGGCCGCCGTGGAGGCCGCCGTGTCCGGCGTGACCGACAAGATGGTGGCCTTCCAGTGCACCCGCGAGGGCGGTTACAAGTGCGAGACTGTGCTGGAGCCCCTGGACATTGTGGCCAACTTCGAGAAGAAGGTGCCCCGCGAGTGGATCAACGCCGCCGGCAACGGTGTGGAGCAGCCCTTCATCGACTATGTGCTGCCCCTCATTCAGGGCGAGCCCAACGGCCCCAAGGAGAACTCCCTCCCCCGCTTTGCCCGCCTGAAGAAGGTCCTCACCACCGAGATGTAAGTCTCCCTCCCCCTCCGGCTCACCCCGGAGGGGGATTTTTTGCCCAGGCTCGGAAAATTTGTAAATTTTCTGTGGCCGCAGGTGTCAAACCGCCCCGGACTGTGGTATCATAAAGGATACCTCAGCCAAATCCCAACGAAAGGAATGGTGATCGTGGCCCAAGTGACCCGTACCGAACTTTTTCCCGGCGTCCGCCTGACGTCGGTCCACACCAATACCTTTAAATCCTGCGTGCTGGGCGCGCAGTTCCTCTCCCCCCTGGCGCCGGAGACCGCCGCAGCCAACGCCCTGGTCCCCTCTGTCCTCCGCCGGGGCACAGAAGAGCACCCCGATATGGAGTCTCTGTCGGCGGCGCTGGACGAGCTGTACGGCGGCTCCATCCAGCCGGTCATCCGTACCCGCGGCGAGACCCAGTGCGTGGGTTTTCTGGGCAGCTTTCTGGATGACGCCTTCACCCTGGACGGCTCGGCTGTGCTGGAACCGGCGGCCGCCCTGCTGGGGGAGCTGCTCCTCCGCCCTCGAACGCAGGACGGGGTATTCTGTTCTGACTACACCGCCAGCGAGCGGAGCAATCTGGTGGACAATATCCGCGCCCAGGTGAATGACAAGCGCAGCTATGCCATCAAGCGCCTGAAAGAGGAGATGTGCGCCGGGGAGCCCTTCGCGGTGGACCGCCTGGGCGATGAGGCCCACGCCGCCGCCCTCACCCCCCAGAATTTGTGGGAGCGGTATCAGGCTCTCCTCCGCACCGCCCCTATGGAGCTCTACTACTGCGGCACCGCCGCCCCGGTGCGGGTGGAGGCCGCCCTGCGCGCCGCTTTAAAGGATCTGCCCGCCGGGGAGCGGCAGGCGGTCCCCTCCCAGCCCACAGCTCACACCGCCCCCGCCGCCCCCAAAGAGGTGGAAGAGGCGCTGGATGTGACCCAGGGCAAGCTCTCCATGGGCTTTACCGTGGGGGGCCGGGTGTGGGACAGCCACTTCCCCGCCCTGATGCTGGCCAACGCCGTCTACGGCGGCACCACCACCTCCAAGCTCTTCCTGAATGTGCGGGAAAAGCTCTCCCTGTGCTACTACGCCAGCTCCATGCTGGACAAGTTCAAAGGGGTGATGCTGGTGGCCTCCGGCGTGGAATTTGACAAGGTGGAGGAGGCCCGCGCCGAGATTCTCGCCCAGCTGGAGGCCTGTAAGGCCGGTCAAATTGAGGACTGGGAGCTGGAGGGCGCCCGCCGCTCGGTGGTCAGCGCCCTGCGCTCCACCGGCGATTCCCAGAGCCGTCTGGAGGACTTCTGGCTGGGTCAGATGGTGGCCGGGCTCACCGAGGATTTGGAAGCGCTGGCCAGCCGGGTGGAGGCGGTCACCCGGGAGGAGGTCGTGGTGGCTTTCTCCGCCATGACCCTGGACACCGTCTATTTCCTCAAGGGCAAGGAGGCTTAAATGGATAAGAAACAGTATACCCGCGTGGGCGAGACGCTTTGGCAGGAGAAGCTGGAAAACGGCCTCACCGTCTTTGTGAATCCCCGCCCCGGTTTTCAGAAGAAATTCGCCTTTTTCGCCACCAATTACGGCGGCATGGATATGCGCTTTTCCCTGAACGGCGCCTGGCAGGACACCCCCGCCGGAGTGGCCCACTTCCTGGAGCACAAGATGTTTGACACCGAGGACGGCAACGCCCTTCAGGATTTGGCCACCAACGGCGCCTCTCCTAACGCCTTTACCAGCTCCGCTCTCACCGGCTACCACTTTGAGTGTACCGAGAAGTTTGAGGAAAATCTGAAAATCCTCCTCTCCTTTGTCTCGGTGCCCTGGTTCACCCAGGAGAGCGTGGACAAGGAGCAGGGCATCATCGGCCAGGAGATTCAGATGATTGAGGACGACCCGGAGTGGCAGGTCTTTATGCATCTGCTCTCCGGCCTGTACGCCCACCACCCCATCCGGGTGTCGGTGGCGGGAAGCCGGGAGTCTATCTCCCACATCACCGCTGATACCCTCTACGCCTGCCACAAGGCCTTCTACAACCCCTCCAATATGGTGCTGTGCGTCTCGGGCGACGTGGACCCCCAGCGGGTGTGCGACATTGCCCGGGAAATCCTCCCCGCCCAGGGGAATCCCCCCATTCAGCGGGACTACGGCCCGGAGGAGTCCCCCGCCGCCGCGCAGGCCATGCAGGAGATGGTGATGGAGGTGTCCACCCCCATTTTCCAGCTGGGCTTCAAGGCCGACCCCGCCCCCAACGGGCAGGAGCGGCTGCGCCGGCAGCTCATCGGCACACTGGCCATGGAGGTCCTCTGCGGCTCCTCCTCCCCCCTGTACGCCAAGCTGTACCGGGAGGGGCTCATCAACCAGAAATTCGCCTGCGGGTATGAGGCCTACCCCGGCTGTGCCTTCCTCTATGCCGGCGGCGAGAGCCGGGACCCCCAGGCGGTGCGTCAGGCGCTGCTGGACGAGGCCGCCCGTCTGGGCCGGGAGGGCGTGGACGCCCCCCTCTTCCAGCGTCTGAAAAAGGCCGCCTACGGCAACATGGTCCGGGGCCTCAACTCCCTGGAGATGGTGTGCATTGAGCAGGCCCAGGGCTACTTCGCCGGAGTGGATTACCTGGACTTCCCCGCCGTCTTTGACACCGTGCACAAGGCCCAGGTGGAGGAGGCGCTGCGCTCCTGGTGCACCGAAACCCGCACCACCCTGGCCGTGGTCCGTCCCCAGGAGAACGCATGAGCAAAACAGTCACCTTCCCCGGCCTTGGGCTGGAATTTCACCTCAACCCCATCGCCTTCTCCGTCCTGGGTTGGCCCATCCACTGGTATGGCATCATCATCGCCGCCGGGTTTCTCCTGGCGGTGGCCTACTGCACCCGGGTGAGCAAGCGCTTCGGCATCCGGGAGGACGATGTACTGGACATGCTCTTTTTCGCCGTCCCCTTGTCCATTGTGGGGGCGCGGCTGTACTATGTCCTCTTCTATCTGGACCTCTACCGCCGCGCCGACGGCTCGCTGGACTTCGGGGCCATGGTGCGCATCTGGGATGGCGGTCTGGCCATCTATGGTGGGGTGATCGCGTCCGCCCTCACCTTACTGGTCTTTTGCCGGGTGAAAAAAATCTCCTTTCTGGCCTTTGCCGACGTGGGGGTCTACGGTCTGCTCATCGGGCAGGCCGTGGGCCGCTGGGGCAACTTTGTCAATGTGGAGGCCTACGGCGGAGAGACCGCCCTCCCCTGGCGCATGGGCATCTATGAGGTGGTAAACGGCGTGTCCGTCTATAAAGAGGTCCACCCCACCTTCCTCTATGAGTCCCTGTGGAATGTGGTGGGACTGCTCCTTCTCATTCTGGTGGCCCGCCGCTGGCGCAAATTCGACGGACAGATCTTCCTGGGCTATGTGCTCTGGTACGGCTTTGGCCGGGGGCTCATTGAGGGACTGCGCACTGACAGCCTCTATTTCTTCTCCACCGGCATTCGGGTGTCTCAGATGCTGGGCTTTGTCTCCGCGCTGGCGGCGGCGGTGGCCCTGGTGGTGCTGTGGCGACGGGCAAAGGGGCCGGAGGCGCTGTGGGTGAACCGGCAGAAACAAGCAATTCAGGAGGATACCGAACATGTCAGCGACAATCATTGATGGAAAAGCCCTGGCCGCCCAGGTGAAAGAGCGGGTCCGCCAGCAGGTGGAGACGTTCTCCCAGCGGCCCGGCCTGGCGGTCATTCTGGTGGGAGACAACCCCGCCTCCCGGGTCTATGTGGACGGGAAAAAGCGGGACTGCGCCGAATGCGGCATTTACAGCGAGGAGTACACCCTCCCCGCCCAGACCAGCCAGCGGGAGCTGCTGGAACTGGTGGAGGCCCTCAATGGCCGGGCGGATGTGGATGGCATTCTGTGCCAGCTTCCGCTTCCCCAGGGCCTGGACGAGCGGGCGGTGCTGCGGGCCATTGCCCCAGACAAGGATGTGGACTGCTTCCACCCCTACAATGTGGGGGAGCTGATGATTGGGGAGCAGTCCTTCCAGCCCTGCACCCCCGCCGGGGTGATGGAGATGCTGGACGCCTACGGCATTGATGTCGCCGGGAAGCACGCCGTGGTGCTGGGCCGCTCCAACATTGTGGGCAAGCCCCAGGCCATGCTCCTCCTCCAGCGCAACGCCACCGTCACCATCTGCCACTCCCGCACCCCCGACCTGGCCGAGCAGTGCCGGCGGGCGGATATTCTGGTGGCCGCGGTGGGCCAGGAGGGCCTGGTCACCGCCGATATGGTAAAAGAGGGCGCGGTGGTCATTGACGTGGCCATGAACCGCAACGCCGCGGGCAAGCTGTGCGGCGATGTGTGCTTTGAGGAAGTGGCCCAAAAGGCCTCCTACATCACCCCTGTTCCCGGCGGCGTGGGCCCCATGACCCGGGCCATGCTGATGGTGAACACCCTGACCGCCGCCCGGCTCCACGGGAAGGGGTAAGAGCGCGTTCCCAACGCGGGGAGTTGCGCTCGCCGCGCGGGCCGCTTACTCAGCGGGAGCACCGCCTTCTTTGCCAAAGAAAGCGGTGGGAAAGAAAGCGCAGAGGGGGCGCTGCCCCCTCTGCACTCCCCCCAATGCGCATCCCGGCTTAAGGTCTGCTGCGGTGGGATTGCGCAAGTTTGGTGCCATTTGAAAGGAGCTTTCCGCCTATGAGGAAAGCGTTGTACTGCCATGCAAGACAGGTAACGGAAAAGACTATA
>DXDX01000085.1 GCA_019115265.1 Candidatus Flavonifractor merdigallinarum
ATCTGTCCCAGGCCGTCCGGGAGGTGGCGGAGCACACCGGCAGCGTGTGGACGCCGGTGGTGGCCATTCGCCGGGAGGACGCGGAGCGGCTGGGCTACAACGACGCGAAGAGCTGGCGGGAGCTGGTGTGCGCCTGCGCGCCGGAGATCGCCAGGGGGTACAAAATCCCGCTGGAACATCTGCGGTGGTACGCCGCCTTCCACCGCAAGGAGGACAGCGTCCACATCCACATGGTGGTGTTCTCATCCGATCCCAAGGAGGGCTATCTCACCAAACAGGGCATCCGGCAGGTCAAGTCCGCCTTCGGTCGGCGGATCTTCCAACAGGATTTGATCCACGTCTATGAACAGAAAACGGAGTACCGGGATACTTTGGGGCGGGACGCGGAGCGCGCCATGGCGGAGCTGATCGCCCAGATGGAGGCCGGCCAGATGCAAAATAAAAATCTGGAACGGCTGGTGCTGGAGCTGGCGGAGCGGCTGCACAACACCAATGGCAAAAAAGTCTACGGCTATCTTCCGCCCGCAACCAAGGCACTGGTGGATGCCATTGTGGACGAGCTGGCAAAGGACGAGCGCGTAGCCGCCGCCTACGGCCTGTGGAACCAGATGCGGGAGGAGGTGTGCCGCACCTATTCTGAGCAAGTGCCGGAGCGCCTGCCTCTCTCCCGGCAGAAGGAGTTCAAGTCCGTGCGCAATATGGTCATCCGGGAGGTGCTCGAGCTGGGGCAGGACGAAACCCCTGGCCGAGATATGGTGGAGCACATTTCTGCTGCACAGGATACTTCTTCCCCACCCTTTTGCACACAGCCGGAGACACATAGCCAGCAACCAAAAGCTTCACCTCATCGGCAAGCACCGAGGCATCGGGCGGCATCCCACGTGGATGCCGCCCGATGTGTCCTCCAACTCTTCCGCAACATGGGCCGCATCTTCCAGGAACAGTCCACCGCAGACACCATCCAGGCCGGCCTGCACATCGACAAGAAGCGCCGCCGGATGCTCCGGGAGAAGCGCATGGCCCTGGGCCACAAGGCGGATGACCACGAGGATCTGCGGATGAACTAGTGGGGCTCGGATCAGTCCGAGCCCCACTTCAGCTATTCGTCCAACTTGTGAAAGGAGTCGAGTCGGAGCTCCCGCTTCAACTCATCTTCAGAGGGGAGATAGGTCTTGTACTTAGAGGTGAAGATTTGGGTGTTGTTTTCCGGCAGCGTATAGCGCACCACCGCGTCGTTCTTCTCTGCGCACAGCACAATACCAATGGGCGGATTGTCCCCTTCATTCATCATCTCACGGGTGTAGTAGTTCACATACATCTGCATCTGGCCGATGTCCTGATGGGTCAGGGTATCTGTTTTCAGGTCAATCAGCACAAAGCACTTGAGGATGTAGTTGTAAAACACCAGATCAATAAAGAAACTTTGCCCGTCCAGAGTAAACCGCTTCTGGCGGGAGACGAAGGAAAAACCGCGGCCCAGTTCCAGGAGAAACTGCTGGAGGTGGTCGATGAGAGCCTGCTCCAGATCACTCTCGTAGACATGGGTATCCGGCTGGATCTGAAGGAATTCCATGACATAAGGGTCCTTGACGATCTTCTCATACTCAGGCTTGGGTTCTCTGAGCTGAATCTCCGCAGCGACGGACGCCTTGTCCTGGCTGGCCAGGATCCGCTGGTAATACATGGTGTTGATCTGGCGCTCCAGCTGACGCACACTCCAGGCCGATTTGGCACACTCGTCCGCATAAAAAGTGCGTGCCTTCTCGTCTGGAACACGCATCAGCAGGCGGTAGTGTGACCAGCTCAAATCGGCACACACTGTGTGCCGATTTGGAAAACAGCAATAGAACTGCCGCATGGCCCGCAGATTACGCACTGTGTAGCCCTTCCCGAACTCCGCCGTTAAATGGGCGGAGAGATACTCCAGCAGCTTGGTTCCATACTCTGCCCGGTCGTGTTCGCCACACGCTTTGTAGATCTGTTCCCCAATCTCCCAGTAGGCGGTTACCATGGCGGAGTTGACCGCCGTGGTTAGGATATGCTGGGCGGTTACAATGGAGCTGCGGATGGCGTGGTAGGTCTGCTCTGGGCTGACGGCTAAAACTTCATCCTGATTGTTCATGGGCAGCCTCCTGGCACAGTCAAATTCTGTTTCTCTTATTTTACACAATCCAGGGAAAGACAGCAACCAAAACCGAGGTGATTTCTCACGGGAACCTACATTCACTATACGGACGAGCAGAAGGAGCGGGCCAACTCCGTGGACTTGGAGGAGTTCCTGCGGCGGCGAGGGGAGAAGCTGCTCCGCTCCGGGCGGGAGTTCCGGCTGGAGCGGCGGCACCGCATCACCGTCCGGGGCAGTGAGTGGTACGACCACATTGCCCGTCAGGGCGGCCACGCGGTCAGCTTCGTCCTGCACTACTACGGTACGAGCTATCAGGAGGCCATGGAGCTCCTGTTGGGGAATGAGTTGGGGGAGGCATATCCCGCCGCGCAGCCAAAGCGGGAGGAGCTGGCCAAGCCCTTCGCCCTTCCTCCGCCCCACACCGATATGCGCCGGGTGTACGCCTATCTGATGAAGCAGCGCCACATCAGCCGGGAGGTGATCAGCCACTTCGCCCGGGCTGGCCTGCTATATGAGGACGCCCAATACCACAACTGCGTCTTTGTGGGCACGGATGAGCAGGGCACCCCCCGCCACGCCCACAAGCGGAGCACCAACAGCCAGGGCAAGTCCTTCAAGGCCAATGTGGAGGGCAGCAGGCCCCAATACAGCTTCCACCACATGGGACAGGACGGCATCCTCTATGCCTTCGAGGCGCCCGTGGACATGCTGTCCTTTCTGACACTGTATCCGGAGGGATGGCAGGAGCACAGCTATGTGGCCCTGTGCGGCACCGGCGGCCAGGCCATACATTGGATGCTGGAACAGAGCCCCTGCCTCCATGATGTGGTGCTCTGCCTGGATCACGACGAACCCGGACAGACGGCGGCCAGGCGCCTTCAGGAAGAATTACAGGGAGCAGGATACCACAGCGGCATCCTGCTCCCTGTGCATAAGGACTGGAACGACGACCTGGTACAGGGGCAGACCATGGCTGGCCCCGCTATGGTCCAGAGTATGTAAGCCTATCCGGCAGTGGCTGGGATCGCACTGCCCGCCAGGGGGGCGGTGCGCCCTGCCGCTGGACCGGGCCCCGGTTCAGCCTGGCCCACCAAAGAAGGTCACACTGGAAGATAGATCAAACACAGAGAATGACCAGAAAGAGGGAGATACACGTGAGTAACGATACCTGGACACTGATTCTCCTGCTGGCAGCGGTGTTCGGAGCCCTGGTGGCCATCGCCGCCTTCTCCAACCGGGGCAGCCTGGACAGCATCAAGAGCAAGGACGTGGGCGACGGCCAGCACGGCACCGCCCGCTGGGCCACACCGGCGGAGGTGCGGAAAACCTTCCGTTCCGTACCATTCCAGCCCGCGCTGTGGCGGAAGGGGGAACAGCTTCCTGACGCGCAGGGCCTGGTGCTGGGCTGTGTGGGAAAGAACCCAGCCCCGCCAGAGCTCCACCTGTTGGGCCGAACGATACACCCGCCTGTGCCGGAAAAGCTGTGGAAGCACGGCGGGATCCGGGCCCTGGTAGATTGTGACGA
>DXDX01000086.1 GCA_019115265.1 Candidatus Flavonifractor merdigallinarum
ATGTTCTCCCGGGGAGCTGTTTTTGGTATCTCTATACAATTGCTTTTATGCTTCCTGCTCCGGCCGGTTGGAAATCAGGCGGTATACATCCTCCACTTCCATGGGACGGTAGTAGTAATAGCCCTGTATCATATCGCAACCCGTATCCCGGATGATGGAGTTCTGGTCGGAGCTCTCCACCCCCTCCATGCACACCGTCTTGCCGAACTGATGGCAGGCATAGACAATACTGCGGATGAAGTTCATCTTCTCATCGGACTCCGTGACCTCCCGCACCAGAGAGCGGTCCAGCTTGATGATGCTGGAGGGGTATTGCAGCAGCATCCGCAGAGAGGAGTATCCGCTCCCAAAGTCGTCCAGGGCAATCCGCATCCCCATCTTCTGACACTCGCTGACAAAAAACTGGAGCTTCTCCGGCTCCTCATCGAGACAGCTCTCCGTGAGCTCCGCCACCAGATTGGACCCATTCAGATGGTACTTTTCCAGCGTCTCCCGCATGAAATCCAGAAAATAGTCGTCGGAGAGCTGATGGAGACTCACATTAAACGTGAGGTAGAAGGCGGGATTGTGGGCATGGATGCGCACACAGGTGCACACCGCCTGCTCAAAGACCCACCGTCCCACCAGATGGATCATATTCTCCTGCTCCAGAATGGGGATAAAGATAGCGGGCGAGATCATTTTCCCCTGGAACGTCCACCGCAGCAATACCTCGCCGCCGATGGCGTTTCCATCCTTGGCGGAGACCACCGGCTGGACCACGATGCGGAAGTGCTGCATCCCGTGGAGTACATCCTGGCTGAGAGCCAGGGCCATATTGGACATCTCCTTGACACGCGCAATGTTCTGCACCGAGTAGTCCACATAGTTTGGGACAGCCTCCTGCTTGGCCACACGGATGAGGGAAATCAGGGTCTCCACCAGGTCCTCCGGTGCAAAATTATGATAGGGATATTCCATCAGGCCAAAGGAGCAGATGCTCTGCACCGAAATGCCCATCCCCTCATAGCACTCCCGGACAATGTCCCGGATCTGCCCCACCAGCTCCTCCCGGCCCTCGGCACAGCACAGCGGATTGACCACCGCCATGCACCGCATCCCCTCCAGGCGGTAAAAGGTCATCTTCCAGCTCAGCCGCTCCACCAGCGTGTCCGCAATGCGGCGCAGCAGGTGGTCGGCATAGGCCCTGCCTTTGGTGCTGTTGATTTCGGAAATGCTGTTCAGGCTGAAGCCAATGATCAGGGTCTCCTCCCCTTTTTCCACCAGCTCGTGCAGCTGCATGAAGGCGGTGTGCTCCCGAGGCAGGTTGGTGATGGGGTCGATGACAAAATCTTTGTCCTGATGGGCAATACGCCCGGAGAAAAAGAGCGGCTTGCTGCCATCCTCGCTCCATTTCAGGAGGCCATAGCAGCGAATCCACTGGTTGTGGCCGTGTACGTCCCGCACCTGGTAGCGCAGATCATGCACGCAGCGCCCCTCCCGCAGCATCCCGGACACATCCTGCCAGTAGAGGTCCCGGAATTCCGGCGTAGTGATGCGCTGAGCCCACACAGAAAAGAGGCCGGAGACAATATTGCTCTGAAATCCGAAGTCCTCCCGCATGTTATCCGAGATGTAAAAGAGGTCTTTCTGCATGTCGCCAAAGTAAAAATAGCTGGAGGAGTTGTCCTGGGAAAAGGATCGAAAGAGGGACTCTGCGTCAAAGTTGATCTGTTTGAGAAACTCCTGAAAGAGGCTGCATGTTTTCTGCGGCTCCTGCTGGATCAGCCGCGCGGAACGCCGGCGGTCCACTCCGGGCACCATATAGTTGGCCGTGTAATAGTCCCGCTTGTCCTGGTACATCACCTTATCCGCCCGGGAGATCAGGGTCTCCAGATTGACCTGTCCCTCCTCCGACCAGGCGTAGCCCACCGCCATATGGTGTTCATCCTGCTGGATGCGGCTGTGCAGGCTGCGGAGATAGCCCTGAAACTCCTCCTCTGTGCCGTCCCAGAAGAGCGCCACAAACTCGTCCCCCCCGGTGCGGTAGATCCACCGCGTGGGCAGGGTCTCACGCAGGAGGGCATAGCAGTGCTGAATCAGCTGATCCCCCGCGCTGTGCCCCAGGGCGTCGTTGGTCTGCTTCAATCCGGTGATGTCGCAGTAGATAACCCCCACAGAGCGGGCATTCTGGCGCTGTTTGCTGTGTTCAAACATGGCGTTGCGGTTGAACGCCTCGGTGAGCGGGTCCCGGAAGCTCAGCAGATTCAGGCGATGGAGCAGATCCCGCCGGCGCAGCAGGGTGGCGATAAAGTACCCCACCACATTCAGCAGCGGCGTGAGCATCCCCACCATGTGGGGGTCAGGGTTGTCCGCCCCCAGAAAGCCCACCACATGTCCTCCCACACGGATGGGACCGGCGGCCAAACTGGAGATATTCTGCGGCTTGAGAATGGCATAGGTGACCGGTTCCTTCTCTTTCAAGGCCTCCAGGTCCTCAATGACCAGCACCTGATTTTCCTCAAAAATGGGCATCCACCAGCCGATACTGGACACCGCCAGCTTCTGCAGCAGGTCCTTTTGAGGGCTCACTCCCTTCCGGCACCACTCATAGGTGTTGTCCACCAGCTCCCCGCCCTCTTCAATTTCAAACACATAGACCCGGTCGCATCGGAACGTCTCCCCCAGATAGGACAGCACCCGCTCCAGCGCGTGAACCGGGTCCATACTTCCCAGCACCCGCTGAAGGCACTCATTGAGAATGGTCTCGGTGCGGGCATAGTAGTAGGGCGCCGTGCTGGTGATATGGGAGTCCACATCAATGGCCATCTCAATGCGGTAGCGCCGGCCCTCATGCTGAAAAACACTGTCCTTGATGAGATACCGCTTACCCAGCACGGGATTCTTATGCACCCAGGAGATAAATTTCCCCATCTCCAGAGCGTGATTGGTACAAAAAACGCAGGGGATATCACTTCCCTGGAGCACCTCATAGCACTTTTTCCCCACATATTCCTCATGGGTCTGGTAGCCCAGGGACTCCCGCAGATGCCGGTTCATATAGACCAGCTCATGGGTCTCCATGTCAGCGGCATATACCATCTCATCCAGCTGTTCAAAAAATTCCAAGATTCTGTCCATCCAAAGACCCCTCTTTTTCTGTCCCCTGGCGCTCTGGCTCCGCCAGCGCTTCTTCTTCTATCTTACAATAGGAGCCTGTCCAGTGCAAGGGCAAAACGGGGAGTCTATCCGGCGCGTTCTTCCCACATTCCGGCCGTTTTTGTCGAGGCGCCAAGGAAAACACACCGGCGCGGACCAGAGAAGGCTCTCTGGTCCGCGCCGGTGTTATGTTCCATTGATTTATTTTTATTCGCTCTTAATGGCCTCCAGGGCGGGGATGCGCACTGCCTTATTGGCCGGGTAGTAGCCGGAGCCCAGGCCGATGAACACGGAAAAGACAATGGCAAAGAGAAGGAGCCACGGGGGGACAATGGAGACCCGCTGAATCTCCTCTCCCCCCACAATGGCGGGGAGGAGGTTGTCCGGGTCCATCCCCAGAGAGACCAGGTTGATCGTGATGGACGCCGCGGCGCTCACAATGCAGCCGATGAGTCCACCCAGGAAGCCGATGGCCCCCGCCTCGGAGAGGAACATCACCCGGATGTCGGTGACATAGCAGCCCAGAGACTTCATAATGCCGATCTCCCGGGTGCGCTCCGAGATGGACATAATCATGGTGTTGGTGATACCCAGGGCGGCCACCAGCAGGGAGATGGCCCCCAGGCCGCCCAGCATCATCTGCTTCTGCCGGGCCTCCTGCTCCATGGGCTTGCGGATGCTCTCCATGGACTCGGTGTTGTAGCCCATGGACTTAATCTCCTTTTCCACCCCCTCCACCTGGTCGATGCCGGTCACCTTGACCAGCACAGAGTTGTAGGGGATGGCCTTTTTCTTGTTGCCCTGGAGCTTTTCCACCAGCTTGCGCAAATCGCTCAGGCTCATCATAATCCCGTCGGAGGTCTCGCCCCCCTTGGAGTAGTCCTCTTTGGACATGCCCACGGCGGTGATGGGGAGGGTGACTTTATTCCCCTCGCTCTCCACCTCCAGGGTAAGCTTCTCCTTCATGGGGTCTAGATAGGGGGGCGGCACATTGGTGAGGTTGCCCTCCTCGTCCATGTCGCCGCTCCAGCGGTCCACCATGTTCCGCCCCTCGGGGCGCATGGTGTCCCGGAAGTTGTAGGCCAGATACTGCCCCACCACCACCTCGCCGGAGCGGTGGGCGGTGTTCCCCTCCACCAGGCGGTAGCCCAGGCGCTCCATCTCGTCGGTGTCGATTCCCACCACGCTGGCCCAGTCGGAGATAAATCGCTTGCTGCTGCCGGCCAGGAGGGTGACCACCTCGGCGTCCAGGTTCAGCTTGGCGGTGACCGCCTCCACCCCCTCCAGGTTTTTGAGGCGCTTGATGAGCTTATCGTCCAGCTTGCTCTTGCCCTTGCCGCTCTGGGGGGCGTTTACTGTGATGATGGTCAAATCCCCCATTTTCGCCAGCGTCTTTTCCTGGGACTCCTTCATGCCGATGCCCAGAGAGACCATGATGACGATGGAGCAGCAGCCGATGAACACCCCCAGCACCGTGAGGAAGGTGCGGGATTTGCGGCGCAGCAGGTTTTGGATGCACATGCGGAACAGATCTTTGGGTTTCACGGTTTACTCCTCTCCGCCGGGAGCAGAGGACTCCTCCCCCCAGTCATCCCAGCTCTCCGCTTGAGCCGCTTTCTTGGCTTTTTTCCGGTGCACCAGGAAGAGGAGGAGCAGCAGCGCCCCCGCTCCGCCGCCGATGGCCGCCCACATCCAGGGGAATTGGTTTTCTTCGGTGGAAAGGTCCTCATCGGGGAAATCGGGAGGCGGGATAAACTCCACCGCCTCCAGCGTCAGGGGAAACTCCCGCACCTGCACCTGCTGGTCTGCGTTTTCATAGCTGATTTTCAGCACAATCTTGGTCTGTCCCTCCTGGTTGGGGGTGATGGCAAAGCCGATGTTGCCGTTGGTTCCGGCGGTGACATTGCCCAAATACTGGGTGCGGGCGGGGGTATCCACCCCGTCGCCCTCGATGGTGGCCTCCAGATTGGCAATGTCGTCCTTGCCCTTGTTCATATAGGCCATCGTAATCTCAAATTCCTCCCCCACATTGATGCTCTCCGGCAGGATGGGGGTGTTAATCTGGAAGCGGTCGGGCTGGTACACGGGGACGGAGAGCTTGATGTCGGTGGTGGCCTGGGTGCGCTTGGTGCCGTCCACATACTCATATTTGAAGCTCACCGACACCGCCTGCGCCCCGCTCTTGGCGCCGGGCACCGAGCGCATGGGCACCTTCTGGCTCTGCTTGCCCCCGGCGGACAGGGAGCGGAAAAAGTAGGTATTGGTGCTCCCGTTCATGGCGAAGCTCTCCCCGCCGTCCACCGTCACCACCACATTTTCAATGGGGACGGAGCCGGTATTCTCAAAGGCAAAGGTGAGGGGGAAGCGGCTTCCCGCCGCCACCGAGCTCTCGCCGTAGCCAAAGTCCCGGATGACCACATTGGGCACGGAGGGGTCCATCTTGACGGTGGGATTAGTGGCAAAGCTCACCTTGTCGGAGAGGGTGGCCTGGGTCATGGTTTCGCCGTTAAAATAGCTGTATTTGAGGTCGGTGCTCAGCGACTGGCTGCCGGCAGTCAGCTCCCCCACCGCCTTGAGGCGCACGGTGATGCTTTGGGTCTCCCCCGGCTCAATGTCGGGCAGGAGGAAGGAGGAGGTGTCATTGAGGAGCATCAGGGAGTCCGACGGCGTCACCGCCGCCACCGGGGAGACCACCTTGGTCCCGCCGGCGTTTTGGAAGCGCAGGGTGATGTCCACCTCTTCTCCGGCGGAGAGGGGGTGATCCATGGGGTCCCGGGTGAGGATGACCAGGGGCTGGGGCACCGTCTCCTTGCCCTGGGTCGGGAGGACCAGACGGTCGGTGGCGGTGGCCTGCACCACCGAAGTGCCATTGTCATAGCTGAATTTCAGCTCCGTACTCAGCGACTGGCTGGAGGCGGCCAGTTCTTTGGCAGCCCGGATCTGGATTTTGACACTCTGGCTCCGCCCCGGCTCAATATCCGGCAGGAGGAACGTGGCGCTGTCGCTGAGGAGCACCAGGGCGTCCGAGGGGGTGATGGACAGCACGGGGGACACCAGCTTGGCGCCGCCGCCGTTGCGGAAGGTGAGGGTGAGGTCCACCGTCTGGCCGGGGGCGATGGGCTCCTCTACGGCGGAGCGGGTGACCACCACCGGGGGCTGGGGCACACTCTCCCGCACCTGAGTGGGCACGGCGATTTTATCGGCGGCGGTGCCCTGGACGGTGGTCAGGTTGTTGAAGTAGTTGAATTTCAGCTCCACCCCCAAAGACTGGGTGGGCGTGGGGATGGCGGCGGCCGCCTTGACTTTGAACTTGACGCTGGCCGTCTTGTTGCCGGGGATGTCGTCCAGCACAAAGGAGGTAGCGCCGCCCTGGATGGTGAGGGCGTCCGAGGGGGTAAATGTGGCCACCGGGGATTTGAGCCTGGTGCTGCTCAGGTTGCGGAAGTAGACGGTGATCTCCGCCTCCTTCCCCGCCTCCAGGGGCTTTTTCAGCTCGCTGTACGAGATGACCACCATAGGGGCGGGGGCGGGCTCCGGCGGGGTGGGGACCGGCGCGGGGGTGGGCTGGGGGGCCTCATAGACCACCGCCTCGGTGATGGTGACCTCCATGGTCTGGTAGGAGTCGGCCTGTCCCGCCGTGCCCACCTGGAGGCGGAGCACCTGCCCCACTCCTTTATAGGTGAGGCCGGTGAGCTGTACCTCGTACACCAGCGGCGCGCCGGGCTGGGAGGTGCGCTGGACCGAGAGACTGCCGCCGGTAAAGCTGTCGTCCAGCTTGGTGATGTCCAGCGTGCCGGGGTCCACCGCGCCGGTGCCGTCGCCGGTGTCCTTGATGGAGACGGCGATATTCACCGTCATGCCCTTGGTGACGCTGCCCACCGGCACATCGGCGGTGTTTTTTACGGTGTAGCCGGTGATATAGAGGTTCCCCTGGCCCGCTGCCGCCGCGGGCAGCACCCCCAGCAGCAGGGCCAGCAGGAGCAGCACGCTGCCGCTGCGGCGGAAAAAGTGACGATTCATTGGCTTTTCTCCTTTTGGTTGACTTCGTTGCGGATGATCTCCCCGTCAATGAGGGTGACAATGCGGTCGGCATAGGACGCCATCTCCGGGTCATGGGTCACCAGAATGATGGTCTGGTGGTAGTCCCGGGCAAAGGTGCAGATCATATCCATAATCTCCACCGTGGTCTTGGAGTCCAGGTTGCCGGTGGGCTCATCGGCAAAGACCACGTCCGGCCGGGCGATAAACGCCCGGGCAATGCCCGCCCGTTGCTGCTGTCCGCCGGACATCTGGCCGGGAAAGTGGTCCAGACGGTGGGACAGCCCCACCCGGCACAGCAGCTTGCGGGCCGCCGCCTCCCGCTGCTGCCGGGGCACTCCCCGAAAGAGCAGAGGCAGGGCCACATTCTCGGTGGCAGTGAGGTTGGGCAGCAGATTGTAGGACTGGAACACAAAGCCCAGGTGCTTTTGCCGGAAGGCGGCCAGCTGGTTTTCATTCAGGCGGGAGATGGGCACGCCGCCAATGCGCACCTCTCCACGGGTGGGCTTCTCCATCCCGGCCAGCTGGTTGAGCAGGGTACTCTTCCCCGAGCCGGAGGTGCCGAAAATACAGCAGATCTCCCCCCGCATGACATTCAAATTGATCCGCTTGAGGGCCACCACCGTCTCATCGCCGATGGGATACTCCTTGCGGACATCCTTCACCTCAATGATGGGGCGGCTGCGCAGGTCGGTTGGGCTCATCCAAATCGGCCCCCTTTCTGAGAAAAGAGCATACGGGAGGAAGCTTCAAAGGGCATGTGCCGCAAATTAAGATTTGGAAAGGAAAAAATCAGCACCCGGTAAGGAGAGGCGTTGACCTGTTCCTACCGGGTGCCAGATGGATTCAGTTGTTGGGGCGCTTCTCCGGGCGCTCCAGAGGCAGGCGCAGCACAAATTCCGTACTGCGTCCGGGGGCGGGGCGCGGGTTGAGCTCAATGCTCCCCCCATGCTGCTCCATAATCCGCCGTGTGATGGCCAGCCCCAGACCGCTGCCGGTGCCGGAGCGGGCGTCGCTCCCCACCACAAAGGGCTCGAAGATGTGCCGGGCGCGGTCGGGCGGGATGCCCGCCCCGTTGTCCGCCACCCGCAGCACCGCCGCGCTGCCGCTCACCGCCAAGTCAAAAAAGAGCGCCGTTCCCAGCCGGTTGTGCCGCAGGGCGTTGGAGAGGAGGTTATCCAGCACCCGCCGCAGCTGCAACTCATCCACCCCGCAGAAGATGGGCCGCTCGGGGATGTCCACCTCCAGCGAAAACCCCGCCAAATCAATCTCGTCGTACTTCCCCGCCAGATACTCCCGCAAAAACTCCCCCAAATCGGTGCGCTCCCGGTGGAGGACAAATTCCGGGTGCTCCACCTTGCTGTACTCGTGGAAGGCGTTGATGAGCTCGGTGAGGGTCTGGGCCTTGGTCTGAATGGCCCGCAGATAGCGCTCCTCCTCCTGAGGGGGCACCTTGCCGTCACAGATGGCGTCAATGTACCCGGCAATGACGGTGATGGGGGTCTTGAGGTCATGGGAGATGTCGGCAATGAGCTTTTGCCGCCCCTGGTCCAGGCGGCGGCGCTCCGCCTCGCTCTCTGCCAGACGGTCGGAGAAGCGGTCGAAGCTCTCCCCGATCCGCCGGATTTCCCACGTCCCGCCGCAGTTGCCCACCCGCACCAGCCGCCCCTCCGCCTGAGAGGACACCGCGTCGTTGAGGCGGCGCAGGGGCTTTCCAATCTTCCGGCTGAGCCAGGCGATAAAGAGGGCAGTAATGAGCAGGTAGAGGGGCACAAAGAGCAGCCAAATCCGCCCCGACTGCTCATAGCGGCGGAGATACTCCCCCTCATCCACCGCCCGCTCCCGCAAAAGCGCGGTGCAGGCCTGCCCGGCCCCGTCCACAAAGTCCAGACGCCACACCTCATCCCCGGCATAACGCTCGCCGGACAGGAGGGCATACTCCTGGGGCGTGTAGCCGGTACGCCCGTCCCCCAGGCCGCCAAACACCACCTGATAGTCCTGGTCCAGGGCCATCAGGTCCACCGCTGTCTCTGTGCCGTTTTCATAGGTGCGCCGCACCAGCAGATGGCGGGGCTCCCCCTCCTCGTCCACCGTCTCAAAGGCGTCCATGCGGCTCCGGTCCCCATAGGGGCGGATACAGGAGAACTCCCCCTGGGTATAAAAGGGGTCAAAATCGTCCATGGAGGCATAGCGCAGTTCCCCTGCCTCGTCATATATCGCCAGCGCCCCTGTCTCCCCCAGATAGCGCTCCAGACGTGAGTAGTCGTCCTCCCCCATGGCCGGGTCGGTGCGCAGCGCCTCCCAGTCCACCGGGCGGTACAGCCCGGTGAGCCGGGCATTCCAGATGGCAAAGAGCACCGCCGCCACCGCCAGCAGGGTAAAGGTAAAGAGGAGATAGTTGCGGGCCAGGAGCGCGAAAAGGCTCCCCGATCGCTTCTTATTTTTCAAGCTTGTACCCCAGTCCGCGCACCGTGATGATATAGCGGGGGTTCTTGGGGTCATCCTCAATCTTGTCCCGCAGCTTGGAGATATGGACCATCATGGTGTTGTCGTCCCCCTCAAAGTAGGGCCCCACCGCCCCCTCATAGAGCTGAATTTTGGTGAAAATCCGCCCGGGAGAGCGCATGAGCAGGGCGAGAATTTTGTACTCCATGGGGGTGAGAAGGATGGCCTCTCCCCCCTTGGTGAGCTGGAAGCTGGCGGTGTCCAGGGAGAGGTCCCGCACCTGGAGCACATCCCCGGTGGTGCGGGCCGCCCGGCGCAGCTGGGCCTTCACCCGGGCCACAATCTCCACCGGGTTAAAGGGCTTGGCGATGTAGTCGTCCGCCCCCAAATTGAGTCCCAGAATCTTGTCATTGTCCTGGCTCTTGGCGGAGAGAATGAGAATGGGCACATCGCTGAACTTGCGCAGCGCCCGGGTCAGCTCAAAGCCGTTCATCCCCGGCATCATAATGTCCAGAATGGCCATGTCGGGTGGGTCCTCCCGGGCCAGCTCCAGCGCCTGGGCGCCATCCTCTGCCTCCAGCACCCGGTAGCCCTCCCCCTCCAGATAGAGGCGCAGCAGACCCCGGATGTCGGCGTCATCCTCCGCAATCAAAATAGCAGCGCTCACACACGCGCCCTCCCTTCCGCAAATCGGTAGCTCCATTGTATCAGACTTTTTCCCCCCGGCAAAGGCCGGCGGCGGAAAAATCCCCAACCTTTGCAAATGTTAAGGTTCTATATAGCCTCTTTACAGAAGGCTCTGTTACCATAAGGCCATCCCATGTGTTTCCGGGAAGGAGGACGCCTATGTTTCGCCTGCCCCATCTGCTGGTTCTGCTGGCCGCCGGGCTGGCTGCGTTCTCCACTTGGCGCTGGGCCTCCCGCGCCTCGGATAGACAGGTGGAACGGGCGCTGCGCGTCTGTACCCTGCTGGACCTGTGTTTCGACCCGGCCTATTGGCTGTGGGAGTTTTTCACCTTCGGCGGAGTACGGTGGGAGACCTCTCTGCCCCTGTACCTCTGTTCCCTCTTCTGGCTGCTCCTCCCTCTGGCTGTCTTTGCCCGGACGGAGTGGGTGCGCCAGATGGCCAGCGCCACGGTCTGTACCATGGGGATGCTGGGCGGCGTGGTAGGGCTGGTGTTCAATGTCTACCTCAACCAGTACCCCTTCTTCTCCTTTGTCCCGGTGCGCAGCCTCCTCTACCATATTCTGATGGTGCTCACCGCCTGCATCCTGTGGGCCAGCGGCCGCTATCAGCCCCGACAGGCTGACCGCTGCCTGTGCTTTGCCCCGGTGGGGCTGCTGGTGGGCGTGTGTCTGGTGCTCAACCATTTCTTCGGCTGGGACTACTGCTATACCGCCGGCGGAGTGGGCACACCGCTGGAGCGCCTGAGCGCGATTCTCCCAAAGGGGCTCTTTCTCCTGGTGCTGTACGGGGGGCTGCTGCTCCTCATCCAGGTGCTCTTTTACCGCCCCTTTCTCCGCCGAAGCAACCGTTTTTGATTCCGATCCACCCCGCTGTACCGGCGGCGGAGTGTTCCAACCTTTCATTCCCTCTCTCTTCTCACAGGCGCGACAAGGGCCCTGCCACTCTGGCAGGGCCCTTGCTGCATGTTTGAGAGATGGATGTCCTCAACGGAGCAAATCCTGACGGTTCACATAGCGGGTATGTAAAAGCTGGTGGGCCAGGGGGCTGTTGGGCTCCCCCAGGAAGTTCTCATAAATCCAGGTGATGGCAGGGTTCTCATGGGACTGGCGGACGGGCAGCTCCCGCTCGGCCTCATAGATGGCCTTTTTCCGGGCCTCTACCTTCTTCCAGGTCCGGGGGGCGTTTCCGCCGCCGCCGATGCACCCGCCGGGACAGGCCATAATCTCAATGAAGTGGTACGGAGACCGCCCGGTGCGCACCTCTTCCAAAAGGCGCTTGGCGTTGGTCATGCCGTGGGCCACCGCTATCTTGACCACGGTGCCGTCCAAATCCACCTCCGCCTCCTTCACGCCCTCAAAGCCCCGGACCGGCTCATATTCCAGGCGCTCCATGGGCCGCCCGGTGACCACCGCGTGGACGGTGCGCAGGGCGGCCTCCATCACGCCGCCGGTGGCGCCGAAGATAAGCCCCGCGCCGCTCCCCAGGCCGAAGGGGTCGTCAAAGGGGGTTTCCGGGAGGTCGGAGAAGCAGATGCCCCCCGACTGAATCATGCGGGCCAGCTCCTGCACGGTGAGGGCGTAGTCCACATCCTGATAGCCGCTGTCCTTCATCTCCGCCCGCTTGCACTCAAATTTCTTGGCGGTACAGGGCATGATGGACACGCTGCAAATCTGTTTGGGGTCCAGCCCCGCCCGCTGGGCAAAACAGGTCTTAATGAGCGCCCCGAACATCTGCTGGGGGGATTTCGCGGTGGAGAGGTGGCGGGTGTACTCGGGGGCATACGTCTCACAGTATTTTACCCACGCCGGACAGCAGGAGGTAATCATGGGCAGCGGCCCCTCCCCCTTCAGGCGGCGAAGGAGCTCGGTGCCCTCCTCCATGATGGTGAGGTCGGCGGAAAAGTCGGAGTCAAACACATAGCGAAAGCCCAGGCGCTTGAGGGCGGTGACCAGCCGCCCGGTGCTCACGGTACCCGGCTCTTCCCCCAGCGCCTCCGCCAGGGTTACACGCACCGACGGGGCCACCTGCACCACCAGGGTTTTCTCCAGGCTGATCTGCTGGTAGATGTGGCCGGTGTCGTCGTGGATGGTGAGGGCTCCAGTGGGGCAGACCTGGACACACTGGCCGCAGTTGATGCAGCTGGTGTCCGCCAGCTTTTTCCCATAGGGGGTGGTGACAATAGTGTGAAAGCCCCGGTTTTCCTTGTCCATAATGTGCAGCCCCTGGACCTGGTTGCAGGCCTCCACACAGCGCATACACAAAATGCACTTCTGGTGGTTGCGCCGGATGGAGGGGGAGCTGTTGTCCTCCGGGGTGGCGCGCAGCTCCAAATCGTAGGAGATGGGCTTATACATCCCCACATCCTGGGCCACCTTCTGGAGCTCACACCGGCCGCTCTTCTGGCAGACCAGGCAGTTCTGGGGATGGCGGGCAAAGATGAGGGAGAGGATATTTTTGCGGGCCATGAGCACCTTAGGGGAGGCGGTGTGGACCACCATGCCCTCTGCCACCGGAGTGCTGCACGCGGTGGGCAGGAGGGTCTGCCCCTCCACCTCCACCACGCAGATGCGGCACACCGCCTTGACCTGCTGGTCCTCATGGTAGCACAGGGTGGGGATGCTGATGTTGGACTGCCGGGCGGCGTCGAGGATGGTGGTCCCCTCCTCCACGCAGACGGCCTGGTGGTCAATGGTGAGATGAATCATTTCCGGTGGCCTCCTTCCTGGGCGCAGACGGGACAGAAGTCCTTGTCAATGTGGTGGAGATACACGTCGCGGAAGTTCTGGATGCCCGAGAGGACGGGAACGGCAGTGGAGTGGCCCAGACCGCACAGGGAGGTGGTGCGCAGGGTCCAGGCCAGAGACTCAATGCTCTCCAAATCCCAGATGGTGCCGTGGCCCTCGCTGATGCGCCGCACCAGATTGTAGAGCTGGGTCCCCCCCTCCCGACAGGGGGTACACTTGCCGCACGACTCGTCCCGGAAGAAGTCCAAATTGTTGAGGACAATATCCACCACACAGTTGGAGTCGTCAATGACCAGAATGGTGCCGCAGCCCAGACGGCCCCCGGAGGCGGAGACGGTGTCAATGTCTAGGGCCATGTCAATCTGGCTCTCGTTGATGATGGCGCCAGAGGTACCGCCGGTCTGGACGGCCAGGAGCTTACGTCCATTGGGGATGCCGCCGCACACATCGTAGATGAGGTCTTTCAGATTCACGCCCATGGGGAACTCAAAGATGCCCCGGCGGTTCACATTTCCGCAGATGGTGAAGAGCTTGGTGCCGGGGCTGTTCTCAGTGCCAATGCTGCGGTACCAGTCCGCCCCGTTTTTCAGGATGGGGGGCAGGTTGGCTAAGGTCTCCACATTGTTGAGCATGGTGGGCTTGCCAAAGAGGCCCTTCAGGCTGGGGAAGGGGGGCCGGAAGCGGGGCTCTCCCCGCTTGCCCTCAATAGACTCAAAGAGGGCGGTCTCCTCGCCGCAGACATAGGCCCCCGCGCCGGAGCGGAATTTGATCTCAAAGTCAAACCCGGAGCCCAAGATATCCTTGCCGATGTACCCCAGCTTTTTGGAGCTGAGCAGGGCCTTTTCCAGGGTGGGCATCAGGTAGGAATACTCCGCCCGCAGGTAGATAAAGCCCACATGGGCGTTCACCGCCCGGGCGGCAATGGCCATCCCCTCAAAAATGGCGCAGGGGTCGCTGGAGAGGAGGATGCGGTCCTTGTTGGTGCCCGGCTCTCCCTCGTCGGCGTTGCAGACGATGTAGCGCACCGGGTCGTCGGCGTGGTAGGTAAACTCCATTTTGCGGAAGGTGGGGAAGCCCGCGCCGCCCCGGCCCCGCAGGCCGGCTTTCCGCACTATGTCAATAATCTTCTCGGGAGAGAGGGAGAGGGCTTTCCGCAGGCCCTCATAGCCGCCGGCGTCCACATAGTCCTGGGCCTCGGTGGCCCGGATTTTCCCCCGGTTTTTCAACAGCACATGCAGCTCTTCCATTACTCCACATCCTCCCGTATATAGCGTTTGATGAGCTCCCGGGCGCTCTCGGTGTTCAGATTGCCGTAGGCCCGGTCGTTAATCATCACGGCGGGGGAGCTGTCACACAGCCCCAGACAGGGACAGTACTCCAGCGTGAAGCGCCCGTCCGGGGTGGTCTCCCCCATGCGGATGCCCAGCTGGTCCTCAATGGCCAGCACCACTTCCCGGGCGCCCCGGACATGGCAGGGGGCGCTCTTGCACATGCGCACAATGTACTTGCCCCTGGGTTTTACTGACAGCATGGCGTAAAAGGTGACAAAGCTGTACACCTGGGTCAGGGTAATGTTCATCTCCCGGGCGATGACCTGAGCCACTTCCTCGGAAAAGGCGGGGACAATCTTCTGCACCCGCGTGATGACCTTCATCAGCATCTCCGGGCGGTCCCGGTAGGGGGCGGCAATCTCCGCCACCTCCACCAGCAGGGACGCGGGGGTCTTATAGCTGTACCGCACTTGCTCCATGTTCATCCTCCTCCACAACGGGGCCGGGGCCGCCCCATAAAACTAAACCAGTTAGTTTACTTTTATGGAACCATTATAGCAAACATTTTCCAGATTGCAATACATGGAGCAAAAGTAGATTTTTTAACATATAAGTTATAAAAATAACAATTTTTACAGGAGAATTGCAGACAGCAAAAGGGCCTCCGGCATCGCCGGAGGCCCTTTTTTCATCATGGACTGTTCTGTTGAAATCAAGCGCGCCCCCCATGCGCGGGGTTTTTGTGCTCGCCGCACAGGCCGCCTACTCGGCGGGAGCACCGGTTTCTTTTCTGCGAAAAGAAACCGGGCGCTGTCCGCGTAGGACGCCCGCGCGGCGAGCGCAAACATCCCCGCCTTACTGATATTGCATCATTCCGCTGAGCACCTGATAGATTCGGTCAAAAAGCTGGGCCTTGTAGGAGGGGCACCATTGGTTCTGGGTCTGGTCAAAGACCATCCAACTCTTCTCCGCCTGGGCCCACCAGAGCACATTCACCGTCTTGGCTCCATCCCGGAAGGTGGGGACAAACCCACATACCGGCAAATCCGCGTTGTTGAGCAGCTTCGGCTCGAAATCCGCGGCGGTCAATTTGACCATTTTCATCTGATAGCCGGAGTGGCCCAGCTGGGTCAAATCGTCGGTGGAAATGAGGCCCATCTCACACAAATCATCCAAAAAGGAATCATACTCCGCCTGGCTCATATGGATGGGGTTATACCGGGAGGCCAGAGTCTTCCAGTCCTCCTGGGTCAGAACCTGATTCGGGTCGGGCAAGGACGCCCCATCCGACGGGGACGGGCCGGGATTCCGCTCCCAGTAGTCGGCAAACCAGGCCTCCATAGCCTCCCGATCCTCCTCATCGGCGGCCACCACAAAATCCCCTGTTTTTCCGGCCATCACTTCTCTCCAGCTCACTACCGACAGCGGGTCACTCTGCGCTCCCGCGGTCTGCGTGCCGGATGAATATGCACGGGAAATCTTCCTTGAAACCATGTCAATCATATGAATTTCCTCACATTTCTTGGTTCCCTCCAGAATGGTCTGAGTTCCCTCTCAATCCTTTCTTCGGCATTATTTCCCAGAAATTAAGGGTGTTATCCCTCAAAATAGCGCTTCAAATCCAGCGGCGCAAAAATGCCTTTTTCCGTGACCACACCGTCGCACAGCTTGGGCGGCGTGATGTCAAAGGCGGGATAGTACCCCTTCACCCCCGGCAGCGTGGTCCGCGTCCCCAGGGCGTCCATCACCAAATCCGGGTCCCGCTCCTCAATGACCACCGAGGAGAGGTCGGGGTGGCTGGGGTTGGGCGAGCCGGTGACCAGGTAGGGAACCCCCCAATAGCTGGCGGCCAGAGCAATCTGGAAGGTGCCCACTTTATTGATGATGTGGCCGTCCAATGTGATGATGTCCGCCGCCGAGGTGAAGAGGTCCACCCCCTTCTTCTCCAGCACATAGCCGGGCATGTTGTCCGTAATAACCGTCACGTCAAAGCCCATGTCCTGGGCCACACTGGCGGTGAGGCGGGCCCCCTGAAAATAGGGGCGCGTCTCCGGGCAGAAGAGCTTCACCGCGCTCCCCCGCTGCCGCAGCTCCCGCAGGAGGGTGCCCACAATGGTCTCGGCAAAGCACTGGGTCATAATGGTGCCGTTGTGGGGAATCTGGTCGGCCAGATAGCGGGCCACGGCGGCATAGCGGCGGTAGTTCTCCTCAATCTGGGCGATGGCGTTGTCCCGCAGGGCCTCCACCAGCGCAAGGCCGGTTTTGCCCTCTTGTAACGCCTGCCGGGCCACATGGAGCGCCCGCTCAGTCACCCGCCCCATCTTGGCGGCGGTGGTGGGCCGGGCGTGGGAGAGAGTGTAGGCCGCCCGCTCCAGGAAGGAGAGCAGCTCTTCCTCCCCCTTGTCCCGCACCTCCCAGGCCGCCAGAGCCATGCCCATAGCCGCCGCCAAAAAGGGCCCTCCACTCTGGGTCACCATGTCGGCGATGGCCTGGGCCACCTCCTCATGGCGGCGGCAGGTCACATACTGAATCTGGATGGGGTAGATGCGCCGGTCTAAAATGCGCACCGTTCCGTCCTCATACCAGGCCACATTCTCATACCGCAGGAGGAACCCGATGCCGTCGTCCCCCCGCCGCAGCGGTGTCTGCTCCATCAACCGTTCCCCCGCATGGCGGCAATATCCGCCTCGCTCATGGTGACAATGGGACCGTGGCTCATGGCGATGGAGCAGATGCGGGCCGCGTCCTCAATGTACACCGCCCGCAGATGGGCCTGCTCCAAATCCTTCCCCACAGCCAGCACCCCGTGGTTGGCCAGCAGACACCCGGTGCGCTCCTTCAGCACCTTGACCGCCTCGGTGCCCACCCCCTCGGTACCCGGCAGGGCGAAGGCGGCCAGGGGCACATCGCCCCCCAGGAAGGGCACCATCTCAATCAGAATGGTGGGGATGCCCTTGTTGTTCACCGCAAAGGCGGTGGCATAGGGGCTGTGGGTGTGGACCACCGCCCCCACCTCCGGCTTTTCCCGGTAGATGGCTGCATGCATCCGCCACTCGCTGGAGGGCTTGTGGGGCCCCTCCAGCACCGTGCCATCCAGACGGAGGACCATAATGTCCTCCGCCGTCATGGTCTCATAGGGAATGGAGGAGGGGGTAATCACCATCACTTCCTGCTCCGAATCATAGACACTCAGGTTCCCGCTGGTCCCTGCGAAGAGCTTTTCCCCATAGGACTGCCGGCTCCAGGCACAGACGGCCTCTTTCATCTCCTGTACGGTCATCGTATTCATCCTTTCCTGTTCTTCCGGCGGAAAAGGCCGCCGGGTTTCTTGTCGGCTTCTTCTCTTTATGGTATCGTATGATGGACCACTTGACAAGAAGGAGGACGCCATTATGGCCCTGACTTACGCGGATTTTTGCCGCAGCGCACAATACCTCACCGACCGGGTGCCCTACACCCCCGACACCGCCATTATTCTGGGCTCCTGTCTGGGGCCTTTTGCTGAGGAAATTGAGAACCCTATTGTCATTGACTACGGGGATATCCCCCATTTTCTCCGCTCCACCGTGGAGTCCCACGCCGGAAAGCTGATTTTCGGCACCGTGGGTGGAAAAAAGGTGGTGTGCATGTCCGGGCGTTTCCACTCCTATGAGGGGTACGACTTTGAGGATTTGGTCATCCCCATACGGGTGCTCAAACTTCTGGGGGTGCAGCGGGCCATTCTCACCAACGCCTCGGGGGCGGTGAATACCGCCTATCACCCAGGGGATATTATGGTCATCTCCGACCACATCAAGCTCAACGGCCCCAGCCCCCTCCGGGGTCCCAATGTGGAGGAGTTCGGCCCTCGGTTCTTTGATGTGTCCCAGATGTACACCCCGGAGCTGCGGGAGCTGGCCTTGGAGTGCGCCAAGGGAAGCCCTCTCACCTTCCATGAGGGGGTCTACATGTTCTTCCCCGGCCCTCAGTTTGAGACCCCCGCTGAGATTCGGGCCGCCCGCATTCTGGGGGCGGACGCGGTGGGCATGTCCACCGTCACCGAGGCCCTCACTGCCGCCCACTGCGGCCTGCCGGTACTGGCTCTGGCGGTCATCACCAACATGGCCGCGGGGGTGAAGCCCGGCCCCGTCACCGGGGAGGAGGTGGACGACACCGCCGCTCTCATCGCCGGGCCCTTCTCCGCCTATTTGAAGCGCCTGGTGGCCGCCCTGTAATTCTTCTCTGCTGCCTCTTGACAGTTCCATATCGTAGTGATATCATTTTGATATCAAGATAAGGAGGCGGTCCAAGATGAAAGAGACCATCCTGACCAATAAGAAACACGGTATGCCGGTGCTTCTGCTGGTGCTGCTCTTGTACATTGCCAGCATCGCGGGATGCATCTGGTCGGCCATCGCCCTGGACGCCGGCGCGGGCGCTCCGGCGGTGGTGGTTCTGGTGGCGACCATTGTGTGGATGAGCCTGGGCTGGATTTTCCTGTGCGGCCTGAAGGTGCTGAAACCCCAGGAGGCCCTGGTGCTCACCCTGTTCGGCAAGTACATTGGCACGCTGAAGGGGGAGGGCTTCTACTACGTCAACCCCTTCTGCTCCGCGGTGAATCCGGCAGCCAAGACCCGCTTGAACCAGAGCGGCGATGTGAACGGCGGACAGAACGGGGCCTCTCTGTCCATCAACGGCGCGGGCCAGGTTACCCTCTCCGGGGAGGCGTCCGGAAAGAAAGTCTCTCTGAAAATCATGACCCTCAACAACAGCCGCCAGAAAATCAACGACTGTCTGGGCAATCCGGTGGAAATCGGCATTGCGGTCATGTGGCGGGTGGTGGACACCGCCAAGGCGGTATTTGATGTGGACAATTACAAGGAGTACCTGTCCCTCCAGTGCGACAGCGCCCTGCGGAATATTGTGCGCATCTATCCCTACGATGTGGCCCCCAATGTGGACACTACCGGGGATGGCGTGGCAGACGAGGGCAGCCTGCGGGGCTCCAGTGAGGTGGTGGCCCAGCGCATCAAGGACGAAATTCAGAGCAAGGTGAGCGAGGCCGGTCTGGAGATACTGGAGGCCCGGATCACCTATCTGGCCTACGCGCCGGAAATCGCCGCCGTCATGCTCCAGCGCCAGCAGGCCAGCGCCATCATTGACGCCCGCAAGATGATTGTGGACGGCGCGGTGGGCATGGTGGAGATGGCCCTGGAGCGGCTCAACGAAAAGCAGGTGGTAAACCTGGACGAGGAGCGGAAGGCCGCCATGGTTTCCAACCTTCTGGTGGTGCTGTGCGGCAACCGGGACGCCCAGCCCATCGTCAACTCGGGGAGCCTGTACTGATGGCCGCCGACGGCAAGAAACAGGTCCCACTGCGCCTGTCACCCAAGCTGTACGCCGCTATTGCGGCTTGGGCGGAGGATGACTTCCGCTCGGTCAACGGACAGATTGAATACCTCCTCACCGAGTGCGTCCGCCAGCGGAAGAAAAACGGCAGCCCCATCCCCACTGAGCTGGATGTGCCGCCGGAACTGGATTTGAAATAGGGTAAACTGGGGGGCGCCGCAGCGTGCGGCGCCCCCCAATTTTATCTCTGCTCCATGCGCCAAATCAGGCGCATCAGATTCTCCATGGTCTTTTGAAGGTCGGAGCGGCTGCGGGTTCTGGCCTGTTCAAAGGGGAGGGCCACACGGTTGATGCTGAACACCGCCGTCACACCCAATTCATAAACTTTCTCCACACCGTCCCCTATATCCCCCACAACCGCCACCACCGGCACGTTCTTTGGGACACAGCGGCGGGCCACACCCACCACCACCTTGCCCCGCAGGCTCTGGGTGTCCAACTTTCCCTCCCCGGTGAGAACCAGATCGGCCCCCTTCAACAGGCGCTCAAAGCCCACCGTATCCAGCACTGTTTCAATGCCCATCTGCATCGTACTGCCCAGAAGCGCCCGCATTCCAAAGCCCATGCCGCCCGCCGCCCCCGCGCCAGGCAAATTCCGCAAGTCCTCTCCCAGCCTGGCCGCGGTCACGTCGGCCAGATGGTGCAAGTTCCGGTCCAGCACTTCCACCTGCTCCGGTGTGGCCCCCTTCTGGGGGCCGAATACCGCGCTGGCCCCAGAGGGGCCGCACAGGGGGTTATCAATGTCGCACATGGCCACCAGCTCCACCCCCTCCAGCGCCACATCCAGATGGGAAAGGTCGATGGTGCCCAGCTGGTCCAGAGTGTCACCGGTGGGGATATATTCCTCCCCCTGCGTGTCCAGAAAGCGCACCCCCAGGGCCGCCGCGGCCCCACAGCCCCCGTCGTTGGTGGCGCTTCCCCCCAGTCCCACAATAATGCGCCGGGCCCCTTGGCGGGCGGCGGCCAGAATCAGCTGTCCCACGCCGTAGGTGCTGGTCGCTCCGGCATTGAGGCGCTCCCCCACCAGGGGAAGGCCCGCTGCGGCCGCCATCTCCACCACCGCGGTGCCGTCCGGGAGGCGGCCATAAAAGCCCTCCCGCTCCTCCAAGTAGGGCCCCTGACAGGGGACCTTCACCTTTTCACCGCCCATGGCGGAGAGGAACGCATCCACACTCCCCTCGCCCCCGTCCGCCACGGGAATGGCAATCACCTGGGCCTGGGGATAGTATGTTTGAATCTCCCCGGCCATGATGTCACAGACCTCCCGGGAGGACATGGTCCCTTTAAACGAGTCTGGCACCAGTAAAATCCGTTTCATGCACCGCGCTCCCTTCTCATTCTGTCCAACGAATCCTGCCTCTCTGGTATCAGGATACCACAGGGATACCCTCTCCGCCATCCCCTTTATCCGCACCTTTCCACGAGATTCGGTGCATTTATCAGCTTTTCCAATAAAAATTGTGGCCCCTCTTTGGCTATGGTACAATACTTCTATCTGCTGACAAACAGAAAAGGAGATGACCGAGCATGGCAGACAACTGCAAAAAAATCCGGGGCGTATGCGGCATGTGTCCCGACAAGTGCGACATCATTGCCACGGTGGAAAATGGCCGTCTGACCAAGGTAGAGGCCGACCCCGACTCCCCCCGTGGCCGCGTGTGCCCCCGGGGCGCTCTGTCCCCCCAAATTGTCCACTCGGATAGACGCATTCTCCACCCCCTCATCCGGGACGGGGAGAAGGGGAGCGGGCAGTTCCGGCAGGCCACCTGGGAGGAGGCCCTGGACTATGTGGGAGAGCGCCTGCGGGCAGTCATAGACCAGTACGGTCCAGACGCGGTGGCCTCCTACTTCGGCGGCAGCGCCCGGGAGGACTGCAACATGCGCTGTCTCTCCTTTACCAAGCAGCTGGGCTCGGTGAGCGGCTTCTCCTGCTCCTCCACCTGCAACTTCTCCTCCAATGTCCTCACTCCCCTCTCCACCATGGGGGTGCGCACCAAGGATTTGCTCCACGATGTGGACCACTGCGATATTGTCTTTGTGTGGGGCAAGAACCCGGAGACCGACTCCGGCCCCCTCGTCTATGACCGGGCCATCCGCCGGGCCAAACAGCGGGGCGCCAAGCTGATTGTCATTGACCCCCGGGGGGAGGTGTACGCCGACTTAGCAGACCAGTGGGTCCCCATTCTCCCCGGCTCGGACGGCGCGCTTATTATGGCCATGCTCAAGATCATTGTGGAAGAGGACCGCTACGACCACCCCTTTGTGGAGATGTTCACCCGGGGTTTTGAAGAGCTGCGGGAATACCTCGCCACCCTTACGCTGGAGCAGTGCTCCGCCTGGTGTGGTGTTCCGGTATCCGACATCCGCGCCCTCACCGACCTCTTTTGCAGCACCGAGAAAATCGCTCTGGTATCCTACACCGGCCTGGAGTATCAGTGCAGCGGCGTGCAGAACAACCGGGCCATGCAGACCCTGTGGGCCATCACCGGAAAGCTGGATGTGGAGGGCGGCATGCGCTTTGTCGGCGACCACTTCCCCACCGTGCCCCTGGGCCCCAAGGACCCAGGGCGCAAGCCGGCGGGCTATGACCGCTACCCCCTCTTCTCCCGCATCCTGGGACAGGGGCAGTTCGCCGAGTTTCCTAAGGCGGTGCTGGAGGGAGACCCCTACCCCATCCGGGCCCTCATTCTCTGCGCCTGCTCCCCGGCGGTCACCTACCCCAACCAGAACATGTGGCACGAGGTCTACCGGAAACTGGACTGTCTGGTGGTATTGGAGCGCTTTATGACAGAGGACGCCAAATACGCCGACGTCATCTTCCCCGCCACCACCCTCTTTGAAAATCAGTCGGTCATCGCCATCCCCGGCGGCAAAAAAATGCGCAACCGCATTGTGGAGCCCCAGGGGGAGGCCAAGTGCGATGTGTTCATCTTTCAGGGTATCGCCCAGCGTCTGGGGATTGGGGATTGCTTCCCCAAAAACGACCAGGAGCTGGAACTGTGGATGGTGGACGGCAACCAGGCCTATCTGGATGCTCTGAAAGCCAGCCCCTACGGCATTGTACAGCAGCCCTGTCTGGATTTGCGTAAGTATGAGACCGGCCAGCTCCGGGCGGACGGCGCACCCGGCTTCCCCACCCCGTCGGGGAAATTTGAAATCTCCTCGGTGTATCTGGAGGAGTGCGGCTACACCGGCTATCCCCAGTACCGCGACGTGCGGGAGGTGCCCGGCATGGACGGCGCCCCTGGCGAATACCCCTTCCTCCTCACCACCGCCGCCCGCAACCGTTTCCGCTTCAGCTCCTTTGGCGCCAACCTGCCGGAAATCGCCAAAGTCTACCCCACCCCCACCCTGGATATCTCCCCGGAGGACGCGGAGCGTCTGGGCATTCGGGAGGGGGATATGGTGACAGTGGAAACCCGGTTTGGCAAAAAGAGCTATCCCGCCCGCCTGTGCCCCATGAAGTCCGGCGCAGTCCATGTGCCCTACGGCGGCGGCTCCTCCTACATGCCCCCCGCCTGGCGGGACGGCAACATCAACGACATTTGCAGCTTTGACTTCCGGGACCCCCTCTCGGGCTTCCTGTTGTTCAAGTCGCTTCCCTGTAAGGTGTACCCATCCAAATAATGCGAGGTTTCGTATCCATGAAGCAATCCCCCCGCAAATACGGCAAGTGGCTCCTACTGGCGGTTCTGGTGCTGGCGGTGGCTGTGTGTGTTACCGTCCCCTCCCTCCGGGCCTGGTTTGGCTCGGTGTTCGCCCTGCTGTCCTCCATGGACGTGGAACAGGTGGCGGACTACATCCGGGGCTTTGGCCCCTGGGCCGCCGCCATCTCTTTCCTTCTGATGATTCTCCAGTCGGTGGCCGCTCCCATCCCCGCTTTTCTCCTCACCTTCGCCAACGCCGCTCTCTTTGGCTGGTGGAAGGGCGCGATTCTCTCCTGGAGCAGCGCCATGGCCGGCGCGGCGGTGTGCTACGGCATCGCCCATGTGCTGGGCCGGGACGGGATAGAGCGCTTGGCCTCCCGCACTGCGCTGGCCTCGGTGGACGTATTCTTTGAGCGCTACGGCAAGCACGCGGTGCTGGTGTGCCGTCTGCTGCCCTTCGTGTCCTTTGATTTGGTGAGCTACGCCGCCGGGCTGACGGGCATGGGCTTCTGGGGGTTCTTTGTGGCCACCGGCCTGGGCCAGCTCCCGGCCACGCTGGTCTACTCCTATGTGGGCGGCATGCTGACCGGGGGTCTGCAATACTTTGTCACAGGCCTTATGATCCTCTTCGCCCTGGCCGCTCTGGCGGCCCTGCTGAAAAAGGTCTACCACGACCGCCATACAACCAACCATGAAGCATAAACGAGTCTGGATATTTTTAGGGCTGGGGGTTCTGGTCCTCCTTCTCAACGCCCACTTTGGCTGGTCTGAGCTGCTCACCGACCCCACCCGCCTCCCCGCGCTGCGGGAGGCACTAGAGGAACACTTCTTTTTGGCTATGCTCCTCTACATGGTTCTCACCGCCGTGGGCTGTGTGCTGCTGGCCCTCCCCGGCGTCACCTTCGCCATCGCCGCCGGGGCTCTGTTCGGCCCCATCTGGGGCACCCTCTCCTGCGCCCTGGCCGCCACACTGGGGGCCTGCGGGGCCTTTCTGGCCGGGCGCTACTTCCTCAAAGACGCGGTCAAGCCCATGCTGGAGCGCAGCCCCCTGCTGCGCCGCCTGCTCTTTGAGGGGGCGGGACAGAGCGACCTCTATCTCCTGATGATTACCCGCCTGGTGCCCCTCTTCCCCTACAATCTGCAAAACTTCGCCTATGGCGTTACCGACATCCGCTTTTCTCACTACGCCCTCTACTCGGCGGTCTTCATGCTCCCCGGCACCGCTGTCTATACCGTGGGGGCCGCGGGGGTATTCACCCCGGAGCGGCGGGTCCCCTATCTGCTGGCCGCGGCGGGGCTCTTTGTGGTGGTGACCCTCCTCTCCCTCTTCCTCAAGCGCCGCTTTTTGAAGCAGGAACAGGAGCCGCCTGCCGCCTGAAGGAAACGCCTGCCCGGCCAAGCCGGGAGGTTTTTGCGCTCGCCGCGCGGGCGTCCTACCCGGACAGAGCACCGCTTTCTTTGCAAAGAAAGCGGTGGGAAAGAAAGCGCAGAGGGTGGATACCCCCCTCTGCACTCCCCCAAAACGCTTCCCGGCTTGAGTTCTGCTGCGGAGGTATTTCCCCACCCTGGTGGAGCCAAAAGCCAACCCTGGTGCCTATGAGGGTAGCGTTGTACTGCCATGCAAGACAGGTAACCACAAAAACTAAAAGTCACCGCCAAAAAATGGGGCGACCCCATGAAAAGGCCGCCCTTTTGGAGGAGAGTGGAGAGGGGAACGAGAAGTTCCCCTCTCCGCCTTTTCTTTCCCCGGTTTCTTTTCCACGAAAAGAAATCGGGCGCTGTCCACGCAGGACGCCAGTCCGGCGAGGACACCCCCTCGGCGTTGGGAACGCTGTTTAGAACCAAACCGCCTCTACTCCATCGGTTCCGGCGGAGCGCCCCGGCGGCTGAGGGCGGCGTTGGTGTACGCCCCCTCGTAGGTGACCTCCCGCCCAAACCAGGGCGGCGGACAGAAGGCGGCCGCCGCCGCCTCGCTCTCAAACTCCACCTCGGCCACCACCAGCGGGGCAAAGGGGGCGGCAAACACATCCAGTTCAATGGTCCGCCCCTCATAGGGAATCCGATAGCGGTCCTTGGTGATGACCGCCCCGTCCGCCTTGGCCAGCAGATGCTCATAGGCCTCCCGCGTCAGGGAGATCTCATGCTCCTCCCGGGCCAGCAGCCCCTCCCCCTTACAGGTGAACACATATTCCTCCCCGCTGCGCCGCACCCGCAGCACCGGCCGGGTACAGAGATAAGCCTGCTCCAGCCGCTGCACCGGCCAGCGCTCCAAACCGTCCGGCAGTTCCCCGACCAAAAATTTCCGCTCAATTTCCATTTTCATCCCTCCCATTCCATTTGCTTGATTGTAGCACACCCCAACTATCTCTGTCACCGCCTCCCAAAAATGAAAGTCAGACTGTGTGTCCATGCAAGATTCCGCCGTTCTCCCCCCTGTAAATCCGATTTATTCCAAAAAGTCTGAAATTTTTATTTGAAGCACAATTCAGCATAGAGAAAATCAATTTTGTGTGATAGACGGAAAAAATCCGCATAAAATGGGAAGAAAGCATGGCCGCACAGCAAGCAGTTTTCCAGAAAAGCAGTTGCAAAAATGTGTCTCAAGGCGTATAATCTATTTTATAAACACATTTGTGTTTGTGCGAGGGACAATTGGAAAACAATTGACTACGAGGAGGAAACAGGTATGAAATGGAATAAGATGATTGCTCTTGCAGTCACTGGCGCTCTGTCCGTCGGGATGCTGTCCGCCTGCTCCGGCACCAGCTCCAACCCCAGCGGCAGCGAGAGCGGCGGCAGTGGTGACAAAGTCATCAAGATTGGCGTCTTTGAACCCTCCACCGGCGACTCCGCCTCCGGCGGCAAGAAGGAAATGCTGGGCATGCAGTACGCCAACTATGAAACCCCTACCGTGGACGTGGGCGGCGAGACCTACACCGTGGAGCTGGTCTACGCGGACAACGCCTCCTCCACCGATAAGGCCCTGACCGCGGCCTCCAGCCTGGTGTCCGCCGGCGTGAGCCTGGTGCTGGGCTCCTACGGCTCCGGCGTGTCCATCGCCGCCGGTCCCACCTTCCAGCAGGCCGGTATCCCCGCCATCGGCGTCACCTGCACCAACCCCAACGTGACCATTGACAACGACTACTACTTCCGCATCTGCTTCCTGGACCCCTTCCAGGGCACCGTGCTGGCCAACTTTGCCTCGGAGAAGTTCGGCGCCCAGAAGGCGTACCTGCTGGGCGAGCTGGGCAACGAGTACGACCAGGGCCTCATCACCTTCTTTGAGCAGGCCTTCACCGCCGCCGGCGGCACGGTCATCAAGGACTCCTACCCCACCAACAACTCCGACTTCACCACCTATCTGAACAAGGCCAAGAACGAGGGCGCTGATATCATCTTCACCCCCGTCTCCATCGCCTATGCCACCCAGATTATCTCCCAGGCCTCCACCCTGGGTCTGGAGATCCCCATCCTGGGCTCTGACACCCTGGACGACAACAAGGTCCTGGAGGCCGCCAGCGGCACCAGCGTCCCGCTGTACGTCTCCACCTTCTATCAGGAGGGCGGCGACCCCGACTTCGACAGCGGCATCAAGGAGTACATCAACTCCAACGCCGACGCCAAGACCGCCAACGGCGGCGACGACACCATCGCCGCTGTGACCGCCATGGGCTATGACGCCTACTATGTGGCCCTGGAGGCCATCAAGGCCGCCGGTTCCGCCAATCCCGCCGACATCCAGAAGGCCCTGTGGAATGTGACCTATGACGGCGTGTCCGGCTCCATCGCCTTCGACTCCGAGAACGGCGACGCCATCCGTGACACCGCCTACATCAAGGTGTCCGACAACGCCGGCTCCTGGAACCTGGAGACCGTTCAGACCGTCCAGTAAGTCCACGATACTACACCATCGGTTTGGCGGGGGGAGCACTCCCCCCGCCAAACTTCTGTCAGTCGTATAAGGAGGAGGTTCTCCTATGGACCCTGTTAAATTCCTGCCCTTCCTGCTCTCGGGCATCTCGGTGGGCGGACAGTATGCCCTCATCGCTATCGGCTACACCATGGTATACGGCATCCTGCGCCTCATCAACTTCGCCCACGGCGACGTGTTCATGGTCTCCGGCCTTCTAATGATCTACATCAGCGCCTCCCTGCCCCTCTATGCGGCGGTGCCTCTGGTGCTGATTCTCACGGTGGCGCTGGGCTTTCTCATTGAGCGTGTGGCGTACAAGCCCCTGCGCACCGCCCCCCGTATGAGCGTCATGATCTCCGCTATCGGCGTGAGCTATCTGCTTCAGAACACCGCTACCTATGTCACCGGCGGCCAGCCCATGAACTACCCCACCCTCCCCTTTGTGTCCCAGTCGGTGTCCATCGCCGGGTCCCAGGTGACCTGGGTGACCATCCTCACCCCCTTCCTGGTGCTGGCCCTGGTGGTGCTGCTGGTGATGCTCATCAACCGGACCAAGGTAGGCATGGCCATGCGGGCGGTGGCCAAAGACTTTGAGACTAGCCAGCTCATGGGCATCAAAATCAATTCGGTCATCTCCATGACCTTTATCATCGGCTCCGCCCTGGCCGCGGTGGGCTCCATGCTCTACTTCACCAACTACCCGTACATCACCCCCACCGCGGGCGCCATGCCCGGCCTGAAGGCCTTTGTGGCCGCGGTATTCGGCGGCATCGGCTCCATCCCCGGTGCGGTCATCGGCGCGTTCATCATCGGCATCTGCGAGAACATCATCAAGGGACTGCCCTTCGCGGGGGCCACCACCTTCGTGGACGCCTTCAGCTTCGCCCTGCTCATCATCATTCTGGTGGTCAAGCCCACCGGCCTGTTTGGTGAGAAGGCCACCGACAAAGTGTAAAGGGGGCTTTCGCTATGCTATCGCAGAAGAAAAACAAAAAGGGGCTGTACATCGCCCTCCTTGCCTGTCTGGCGGTTCTGGCGCTGGTCGTCATTCTGGAGAACACCCTCTCCCCCACTGGAATGCTCTTTATCGTGCTGCGCAAGAGCGCGGTATACGCCCTGGTGGTGGTGTCCATGAACCTGCTCAACGGCTTTACTGGCCTTTTCTCCCTGGGACAGGCGGGCTTTATGCTGCTGGGCGCGTACACCTACGCCATTCTCACCGTACCGGTGGAGAAAAAGGCCACCGTCTACTATCTCTACGGCGGCACCTCTGTCAACTTCTCCATCACCGACTTCTTCCAGGGCATCTTCGGCAGCACCGGCGCGGGCGGCGGTGTGGCCCTGGTCCTCACAGTGCTGCTGGCCCTCATTCTGGCCGGCTGTGTGGCCGCTCTCTTTGCCTGGCTCATCGGCCTTCCGGTGCTGCGCCTCAAGAGCGACTATCTGGCCATTGCCACCCTGGGCTTTGCGGAGATCATCCGGGCCATCTTCCAGTGGGACACCCTGGGCCCCATCACCAATGGCGCCAATATGATTAAGAGCTTCCCCGGCTTCTCCGACTTCAACATCGATCTGGGGGGCGGCAACACCTTCTACCTCTCCACCTTTGTGCCCTTCCTCATCTCCATGGTGTGCATCGGCATCATTGTGCTGCTCATCAACTCCTCCTATGGCCGGGCCTTCAAATCCATCCGGGAGGACGAGATTGCCGCCGAGGCCATGGGGGTCAACCTCTCCAAGCACAAGATGCTCTCTTTCTGCATCTCCTCCTTCTTCGCCGGGGTGGGCGGCGCCATGTTCGCCATGCTCACCAACATGGCTCAGGCCCGTGTGTATACCTCGGTGATGACCTACGAGCTGCTTCTCATTGTGGTGCTGGGCGGCATCGGCTCCATCTCCGGCTCCTGCATCGCCACCTTCCTCTATGTGGCGGCCAGCGAGTGGTGGCTGCGCGGCCTGGACGCGGGCGAGTTCCTGGGTATCCGCTCCCCCCTGTTCCGCACCGGCTTCCGCATGGTGGTCTTTTCCGTCATCATCATGGTGGTGGTTCTCTTCTTCCGTCAGGGCCTGATGGGCGATAAGGAACTGCCCGACCTCTTCAAGCGCCGCAAGAAACAGGAGGTGGCGAAATGAGCGAAAACATTCTGCGTCTGGAACACGTCACCATGCAGTTTGGCGGCGTGGTGGCGGTCAACGACCTGTCCCTGGAGGTCAACAAAGGGGAGATTGTGGCCCTCATTGGCCCCAACGGCGCGGGTAAGACCACCGCGTTCAACTGCATTACCGGGGTATACCAGCCCACCAATGGCCGGGTATCCTTTCTGGAGCATCCCATGGTGGAGAACTACCCCCAGGGCAAGATGAAAAAGCTCTATGCCGGGGAGAACCAGGGGGCCTTTACCCATCTGCTCGCCCCCACCCCGGACAAAATCACCCAGCTGGGCATCGCCCGCACCTTCCAGAATATCCGCCTCTTCTCCAAGCTGACGGTGCTGGAAAATGTCCTCATTGCCAAGCACATGCGGGCCAAGCAGAACGTCTTTTCCGCCACCTTCCGCTTCAACAAAAAAGAGGAGGAGCGGATGCAGCGGGAGGCCATGGAGCTGCTGGAGGAGCAGCATCTGGCCCACCTGAAAGACGAGGTGGCAGGCAGTCTGCCCTACGGCTTGCAGCGCCATCTGGAGATCGCCCGGGCCCTGGCCACGTCGCCCAAGCTCCTCCTTCTAGACGAGCCGGCCGCCGGCATGAACCCCCAGGAGACCCAGGAGCTCACCGACTTCATCAAGCAGATTCGCGCCGAGTACGATTTGACCGTGCTGATGATTGAGCACCATATGGACCTGGTCATGCAGATTTCCGACCGCATTTACGTCCTGGACTTCGGCAAGCTCATCGCCCAGGGCACACCGGACGAGGTGCAGAACAATCCGCGGGTCATTGAGGCCTATTTGGGGGTGGCAGACGATGCTGAAAATTGACGAACTGAAAGTGAGCTACGGCGGCATTGAGGCCGTCAAGGGCATCTCCCTGGAGGTGCCGGAGCGGCAGATTGTCACCCTTATCGGGGCCAACGGCGCGGGCAAGTCCACCACCCTGCGCACCATCGCCGGACTGGTGAAGCCCGCCCACGGCCGCATCCACCTCCAGGGGGAGGACATCACCGGCTTTGTCCCCGACCGCATTGTGTCCAAGGGCATCACCCTGGTGCCCGAGGGGCGGCATGTGTTCCCCGACATGACGGTGCTGGAGAATCTGAAAATCGGCGCCTACCTGCGCAGGGACGATTTGGAGGAGGACATCCGCTGGGTGTACGACCTCTTTCCCCGGCTGAAGGAGCGCTCCTGGCAGGCGGCGGGCACCCTCTCCGGCGGCGAGCAGCAGATGCTGGCAGTGGGCCGGGCCCTCATGTCCCGCCCCAAGCTGATGATGATGGATGAGCCCTCGCTGGGCCTCGCCCCGCTGGTGGTGAAAGGCATTTTCGACATCATCAAGGAGATCAACCGCCAGGGGGTCACCATCCTCCTCATCGAGCAGAACGCCAACATGGCCCTCCAGACAGCGGATTTGGCCTACGTCATGGAGACAGGACAGATCACTCTCTCCGGGCCGGGCCGCGAGCTGATGAACAACGACGCCATCAAAAAGGCCTACCTGGGCAAATAACAGACAGCGAGAGGTCAACCCACAAAGGGTTGACCTCTCGTTTTCTTCGGCGTCCGAGTGCTATTCGCCCCCCTGCTCCCGGCGCTCCAGGCGGAGGAGCAGGGCGGTGCGGTCATCCGCCCCCACCCCCCGCCGGACACTCTCGTCCAGCAGCATCCGGGTCAGCTCCCGGGGGCTGCCCGCCTGGAAGGCCCGCAGCTTCTCCCGCAGCCAGGCATCCCCCTCGCCGCCGGCCACTCCGTCGGACACCATGAGTACACAGTCCCCAGGCTCCAGGTGGAAGCGGCTTACATCGGGGGCCGTCCCCTCTCCAGGGCTGAGCCCTGCCGGGAGAGAGGTGCCGGTGAAGCGGGTGACGGTGTTGTCCTTGCGCACATAGGTGGGGGCGGCGCCGTATTTGTACACCGCCGCCGCGCCGGTGAAGAGGTCCAGGTGCAGAAGGTCAATGGTGGTAAAGCCCCCCGACACCTCCCCCCGCAGGGCCAGGGCGGAGCTGAGGGTG
>DXDX01000087.1 GCA_019115265.1 Candidatus Flavonifractor merdigallinarum
GTTTGACAAGGCCAAGGCGGAGCTGGGCAGCCGCGCCCAGTCCGATTTGGATGTGCTCTCCTACATCGCCTTCCCCCAGCAGGCGGAGCAGTTCTTTGAGCAGCGCGAGCTGAAAAAGGCCATCAAGGCCACCTACACCATCAAGGAGGTGCGGGAATGATCTCCGTCACAAGCGCCCTTCTGGTGGCGCTCTCCGGCATGGTCATTGTCTTTCTGATGCTGGCCATCCTGTGCGCCATGATTGTGATCATCTCCAAGGTGGTGTCCGCCCTGACCAAGAGCGCCGCCCCTGCCGCGCCTGCTGCCCCGGCCCCCGCTGTACCCTCTGCCGCGCCGGCTCCTGCCGCCGCGCCCGGCCCCTACGGCGGTGAGGTCGCCCTCCTGGGCGTGGATGAAAAGACCGCCGCCTGTGTCATGGCCATTGTGAGCCATGAGACCGGCATCCCGCTCTCTGAGCTGGTGTTCAAATCCATCAAAGCACTGTAATGGGGGAAGAACGATGAAATATATTGTAACGCTCAATGGAAATCAGTATGAGGTCGAGGTGGAGAAGGGCCAGGCCACCGCGGTCTACACCGGTCCGGCCCCGGCCGCCGCGCCTGCCCCCGCTCCTGCGGCTCCCGCACCGGCCGCTGCACCTGCTACCCCTGCCGCGCCCGCCGGCGCAGGCGAAGCGGTGACCTCTCCCATGCCGGGCAACATCCTGGCGGTGAACTGTTCCGCCGGGCAGGCGGTGAAAGCCGGTGACATCCTCTTCGTGTTGGAAGCGATGAAGATGGAAAACGAAATCTGCGCTCCCAAGGACGGCACCGTCACGGCGGTCATGACCACCAAGGGCTTCACCGTGGAGACTGGTACGCCGCTGTGCACCCTGGCATAAGGGGGGCGGAACAATGCTGGAATTTTCCTTCTTTGGCACGTTGCGCGACATTCTGGCCAGCTCCGGCTTTGCCGATTTTGTCAACGATCCCCGCAGCCTTGTTATGATTGTGGTGGCCTGTGTGCTGCTGTACATGGGCATCGGGAAGAAGTTTGAGCCGCTGCTGCTGGTGCCCATCGCCTTCGGCATCCTGATGGCCAACTTCCCCCTCACCGGCATCCTCAATCCCCCGGAGGGCACCAATGTGGGCCTGTTCTGGGTGTTCTATCAGGGCGTCCAGTATGCGGTGTATCCCTCCATCATCTTCCTGGGCATCGGCGCCATGACGGACTTCGGGCCCCTTATTGCCCGTCCCTCGTCCCTGCTGCTGGGGGCGGCCGCCCAGCTGGGCATTTTCACTGCCTTCCTGCTGGCGCTGGCCCTGGGCTTTGACCCGGAAGTGGCCGCTGCCATCGGCGTCATCGGCGGCGCGGACGGCCCCACCGCCATCCTCACTGCCTCCAAGCTGGCATCCAAATACCTGCCGGCCATCGCCATTGCGGCCTACTCGTACATGGCCCTCATTCCGCTGATTCAGCCCCCCATTATGCGCCTTCTCACCACCGAGGAGGAGCGCAAGGTGAAGATGGAGCAGCTGCGCCCCGTGTCCAAGGCGGAGAAGATCATCTTCCCCATTGCGGTGGCCATCTTCGTCATCCTGCTCATCCCCGACACCGCCCCCCTCATTGGTATGCTGATGCTGGGCAACCTCTTCCGTGAGTGCGGCGTCACCGAGCGGCTGAGCGATACCGCCCAGAACAACCTCTGCAACATCGTCACCATCTTCCTGGGCCTCTCCGTGGGCTGTAAGGCGCAGGCCGAGACTTTCCTGACCGTGGAGACCATCAAGATCATCTTCCTGGGCCTCTTCGCCTTCATGCTGTCCACCGCAGGCGGCCTGCTCTTCGGCAAGGTGATGTATAAGCTCTCCGGCGGCAAGATTAACCCCCTCATTGGCTCGGCTGGCGTGTCCGCCGTGCCCATGGCCGCCCGGGTCTCCCAGGTGGAGGGCCAGAAGGCCAACCCCGCCAACTTCCTACTCATGCACGCTATGGGGCCCAACGTGGCCGGTGTCATCGGCTCCGCTGTGGCCGCGGGCTTCATGATCAAGGTGTTCCAGCCCCTGGTGGGCGGTTAATCCCCCTGTCGGCGCAAAAAATCCCCGGCTGCAAAGCCGGGGATTTTTGCGCGCGCCGCGTTGGGGACGCCGCGTTTCTTATTCGCCAAAGAAGAGCTTCAAATCGTCCTCCACCGTGCCAATTCCGGCGATGCCGAAGTTATCCACCAGCACCTTGGCTACATTGGGGCTGAGGAAGGCGGGGAGGGTGGGGCCCAGGTGGATGTTCTTCACCCCCAGGGACAGGAGGGCCAGCAGCACAATGACCGCCTTCTGCTCATACCAGGCGATGTTGTACACGATGGGCAGGTCGTTCACGTCGTCCAGGCCAAAGACTTCCTTCAGCTTGAGGGCAATCACCGCCAGCGAGTAAGAGTCGTTGCACTGACCGGCGTCCAGCACACGGGGAATGCCGTTGATGTCCCCCAGATTCAGCTTGTTGTACTTGTACTTGGCGCATCCAGCGGTGAGAATCACCGTGTCCTTGGGCAGCGCCTTGGCAAACTCGGTGTAGTAGTCGCGGCTCTTGGCCCGGCCGTCACAGCCGGCCATGACCACAAACTTCTGGATGGCGCCGCTCTTCACGGCCTCCACCACCTGGTCGGCCAGCGCCAGCACCTGAGCGTGGGCAAAGCCGCCCACAATCTCCCCCTGCTCCAGCTCCAAAGGGGGCTCACAGGTCTTGGCCTGGGCGATGAGGGCGGAGAAGTCCTTCTTCTCACCCGGGCCGCCGGGGATGTGCTTGCAGCCGGGGAAGCCCGCCGCGCCGGTGGTGTACAGGCGGTCCTTGTAGCTGTCCTTGGGGGGCACAATGCAGTTGGTGGTCATGAGAATAGGGCCGTGGAAGGACTCAAACTCCTCCTTCTGCTTCCACCAGGCGTTACCATAGTTGCCCACAAAGTGGGGGTACTTCTGGAAGGCGGGGTAGTAGTGGGCGGGGAGCATCTCCGAGTGGGTGTACACGTCCACCCCGGTGCCGGCGGTCTGCTCCAGGAGCATCTCCAAATCCCGCAGGTCGTGGCCGGACACCAGAATGCCGGGATTCTTCCCCACGCCCAGCTTGACCTTGGTGATCTGGGGATTGCCGTAGGCGGAGGTATTGGCCTCGTCCAGGAGGGCCATGCCCTGCACGCCGTATTTGCCGGTCTCCAGGGCCAGCGCGGTGAGCGCGTCGGCGGTGAGGGAGTCGTCCAGGGTGGCGGCCAGAGCCTTTTGCAGGAAGGCGTCCACCGTCTTGTCCGACTTGCCCAGGGCGTTGGCGTGCTTGGTGTAGGCCGCCAGACCCTTCAGGCCGTAGGTGATGAGCTCCCGCAGGGAGCGGATGTCCTCATTCTCGGTGGACAGTACCCCCACCGTCTTGGCTTTCTCCTCCCAGTCGCCGGAGCCGTCCCAGCGGGCGGCTTCCGGCAGGGCGGAGCAGTCGCCCAGCTCCTTCCGAAGTCCTTCCATGACGGACAGGGTCTCCCGGATGCGGGCGTCAATGGCGTCGGGGTCAAAGTTGGCGTTGGTGATGGTGGTGAAGAGATTCACCGTGACCAGCTGGTCTACCTCCTGGGCAATTTCCTTCCCCTGTGCGCGCAGGGCGGTGGTCAGGGCGGAGAGGCCCCGGGTCACATAGACCAGCAAATCCTGCCGGTTGGCCACCGGGGCAGTCTTGCCGCACACCCCGGCCCGGGTGCAGCCGGTGCAGCCGGCGGTCTCCTGACACTGGTAACAAAACATCAGATTCTCCATGGAATTTCCTCCAAAAAATTCGTTTTTAGACCTGTCGCTGGGTGGGAAAGACCACCGTGAGCAGCATCTTCATATCCTCGGGGGCAAAGACCGCGTGGGGCTTGTTGGCGGGCATAATCAAAGTCTCGCCCGCCTTGCAGCGGTGCTCCTTGCCGTCCACCGTGAGAAGGGCCTCTCCCTCCAGCACCAGCACCATGGCGTCGCCGGTGGAGGCGTGGGTGCTGATCTCCTCCCCCTTGGAAAAGGCGAAGAGGGTGAGGGTGACGTGCCGGTTCTGGGCCAGGGTCTTGCTGACCACCTGTCCTTCCAGGACAGACACCTGAGCCGCCAGAACCAGCGGCTCTTCGTGCGCTATATTTTTGATATAAGACATACCAGTTCCTCCTGTTTTGCCCGCCGCCTGGGCGGGGGTCATCGGTGTTTCTGGGGAGAGTATACCCCACCAGCCGGCGTTCGTCCGTTGTTTTTGCAACATTTTGAAAAACCGCTCTTTTGGGACCTTTTTGCAAGGTTAGCATTGACAAATCCCGCTGAGGCGCGTATAGTAGGTCCGTCAAAAGGCAATGGAGTCTTGGACAAAAGGTCCGGGACACTGTCGCCTTTTTTGTTTTTTGGAATGATTTGGCTGTATGGAATGGGGCGGCTGGGCCATGCTGAGGGAGAGCGGCGTATGAGGGGAAAGGATGGGATGGAATGACTAAATATATTTTCGTAACCGGCGGTGTGGTGTCCGGTCTGGGGAAAGGCATCACCGCCGCCTCTCTGGGACGGCTTTTAAAGGCCAGAGGGCTGAAGGTGGCCGCGCAGAAGCTGGACCCCTATATCAATGTGGACCCGGGGACCATGAGCCCCTACCAGCACGGGGAGGTGTACGTCACCGAGGACGGGGCGGAAACGGATTTGGATTTGGGGCACTACGAGCGCTTCATTGACGAGGATTTGAACCAGTTCTCCAATCTGACCACCGGGCGGGTGTACGCCAATGTGCTGGCCAAGGAGCGCCGGGGGGAGTATCTGGGCAAGACGGTGCAGGTCATCCCCCACATCACCGATGAGATTAAGCGCTTTATCTACGCGGTGGGCCACAAAACCGAGGCCGACGTGGTGATCACCGAGATTGGCGGCACCACCGGCGACATTGAGAGCCAGCCCTTTCTGGAGGCCATCCGCCAGGTGGGCCATGAGGTGGGCCGGTCCAACGCCCTGTATATCCATGTGACGCTGGTGCCCTACCTGAAGGCCTCCGGGGAGCACAAGTCCAAGCCTACCCAGCACTCGGTGAAGGAATTGCAGGGCTTTGGAATCTCGCCGGACCTCATTGTGCTGCGCTGTGATGAGCCCATCACCGACCGGAGTATTTTTGAAAAAATCGCGGGCTTCTGTAACGTAAAGCCCGACTGCGTGCTGGAAAATGTCACCCTTCCCACCCTCTACGAGGCCCCTCTCATGCTGGAGCAGTCGGGCTTTTCCGATGTGGTATGCCGGGAACTGGGCCTGGAAACCCCCAAGCCGGACCTCACCGAGTGGACCGCCCTGGTGGAGCGCATCAAGGGGGCCAGCCGCACCGTCACCATCGGCCTCGTGGGCAAGTATATCCAGCTCCACGACGCCTATCTCTCCGTGGCGGAGGCGCTGCGCCACGCCGGATATGCTCTGGGGGCCCAAATTGATTTGCGCTGGATCGACTCCGGCTCCCTCACCCCGGATAACTGCGGGGAAGTGCTCGCCCCGCTGGACGGCATTCTGGTCCCCGGCGGTTTTGGAGACCGGGGCATTGAGGGGATGATTCTGGCCGCCCAGTACGCCCGGGAGCACAAGGTTCCCTATCTGGGCATCTGCCTGGGGATGCAGGTGGCGGTCATCGAGTTTGCCCGCCACGCCGCCGGGATGCCTGACGCCGACTCCGGGGAGTTTGACCCCATGTGTCCCCACAAGGTCATCGACTTTATGCCCGGCCAGAGCGCCGATATTGACAAGGGCGGCACGCTGCGCCTGGGGCGCTATCCCTGCTGTGTGCAGCCGGGCACGGCGCTGGAGCGGTGCTATGGCGAGCCTCTCATTTCCGAGCGGCACCGGCACCGCTATGAGTTCAATAATACCTATCGGACCGCCCTCCAGGGGGCTGGGCTGGTCCTGAGCGGTCTCTCCCCCGACGGGCGGCTGGTGGAAGCGGTGGAGTTGGAGCACCACCCCTTCTACATTGGGGTGCAGTACCATCCAGAGTTTAAGAGCCGTCCCAACCGCCCCCACCCCCTTTTCCAGGCCTTCGTCGCCGCCGCGGCTGAGGGCCACCCCCAGTCTGTTCCTCTCTCGGACCGGGGGTAAGTGTAACAGGGCGCGGAGCGTGAAAAGGCGCTCCGCGCTCTGTCCGTTCGTGGGCGGTTGTATTTTTGCCTATGGAGTGATACACTGATTCTATCCCAATTGCTTTGGAGGTCTCATCTATGAAAATTCTGTTGGTCAATTCCAGCGCCCATCAGGAGGGGTGCACCTATACCGCCCTCATGGAAATCGCCCACACGCTGGAGGAGTGCGGCGCGGAGTGGGAGATGGTCCAGCTGGGCGGCGGCCCCCTGCGGGACTGCATCGGCTGCGGCGGCTGTGCCAAAAAGGGAGACGGCCTGTGCGTCTTTTCCGATGATGTCGTCAACGACCTCATCCGCAAGGCCCAGGAGGCGGACGGCTTTGTGTTCGGCACGCCGGTCTATTACGCCCACCCCAGCGGACGGCTTCTCTCCGCCCTGGACCGGGCCTTCTACGCCGGCGGCTCCGCCTTCGCCCATAAGCCCGGCTTTGCCGTAGCCTCCGCCCGCCGGGCGGGCACCACCGCCTCTCTGGATGTAATCTTGAAGCACCTGACCATCAACCAGATGCCGGTGGTCTCCTCTACTTACTGGCCCATGGTCCACGGCAACACCCCCGCCGAAGTGCTCCAGGATAAGGAGGGCCTCCAGACCATGCGCAACGCGGCGCGGAACCTGGTGTGGCTGGTTTCCTGTATCCAGGCCGGGAAACAGGCGGGTATTTCCGCCCCCCAGGCTGAGCGGGGCAGCCGCACCAACTTCATCCGCTGAGGCGGGTCCGCCATGGGACATCAATTTTCCTGGTTCTCCTTTGAGACCCCCCGGCAGCGCAAGCGCAGCATGGAGCAGTATGAGCGCTCTTCCTTCCCCCACGGCACCGCCCAAAAGACGGCCATTGAGGGGTTGCTGCGGCAGCTGGTGCCGGAGGAAAAGCTCCCGCTGGCGCTGACGTGCTACCTCTCTGGCCGGGATGTGTACCGGGACCGCTACGGCCAGAGCGAGTTTGACCACCCCGAAGAGCGGCTGGAGGAGGTGCGGGAGGAGCTGCTCACCGTTCTCCATCCGTCGCTGAAGTGGCACTGGCCGCTGTATCTGGCCCTGATTGAAGCGGACGCCGCTGTGGGTCCGGAGCTCTGCTATCCCTCGGTGGAGGCCCTGCGGGCCCGGGCGGAGGAACTGAAAGCGACCTTGTAATGAAGCAGTCTGTTCGGTCAGGCTGGGAGTTTTTGCATGAGCCGCCGCAACGGCGGGGGTGTTTGTCCTCGCCGGACGGGCCGCTTACCCAGCGGGGACCCGATTTCTTTTCGCGGAAAAGAAACCGGGGAAAGAAAAGGCGGAGAGGGGAACTTCTCGTTCCCCTCTCCACTCCCCTCCAAAAGGGCGGCCTTTTTAAGGGGGCCGCCCCATTTTTGGGTGCAAACTTTGAGTTTGTTCTGTGGCAACAGACTTGCCAAAATTGGGGTCACCTGTCTTGCAT
>DXDX01000088.1 GCA_019115265.1 Candidatus Flavonifractor merdigallinarum
TTTATTGAGATGCCTGAATCACTGAGAGCAAAATATCAGTATTTTACGGAAGCCAAGATGGATAAGTTGCGTGCTGTCGGATATGATAAGCCGTTTTATTCTTTGGAAGAAGGGGTAAGGGACTACGTGCAAAATTACTTGGAGCACGATTACTTGACATTTTAGGTTTAGAGGGTAGGAACGTTGAGAATGCCTTAAACTTTGAATTTATCCTCTGTGAGACAGAGGGCAGAGGACCGGTTTTACCGGCGGTTCAAGGCCGACTTCAGCTCCACCAAGATACGGCTCTGCTCCTCTGGGGTTCCGGCGTTCTCGTAGCTGGACAGAGCTTCGTCCCGAAGCTGCTCCGCCTCCCGGGCCCAGGCTTCAAACTCCGGCTTGCTCATGGTGCCCTTGCGGGTGCGGGCAAAGTACTTCTTATACGCACGTTGGTGCAGCTTCCAGATCTCGTTGTTGCGCACTTTCTCCTGAAAATTGGCGGAGGCCCCCACCTCCCGGCAGGTCTTACCATCCTGGCCGGGAGCTGGGCCGTCGCAGTAGGCGTAGGTGGCGCCGGGCAGCTGGAGAAACCACCGGCCGCAGTTGGCGCACCGCTTGGGGACATAGCCCTTCTGTAAGCCCCTCATCAACTCCACGTAGACAAAGTCCAGCAGGCGGTCAAAGTACATTTTCTCCACCAGCTCCGGCGGCTGACCGTCCTGCTGGAGCACGGCATACTGAATATTTACTTGGGGGGCGTCCACTTGGATTGCCTCCCCCAGGCTGACGCCGCTGACAAAGGCATCCAGAAATTGGTCAACAAGCTGTTGGGCCAGAGGAAGTTTCCTCTGGCCCTTTTTCTTTTCAAAGGGCTGTCCTTCGAGCAGAGACTCCAGAAACCAGCCGTAGCGCTCCTGAATATACAAAATGTCATCTCTGGCCCGGACGTATTTCTGTAAAAATACGTCCGGTTTTTTTAATGCCTGTTTGGCTAGCATCATGTCCACACCGGCTCCAAACAGTTGCTGGAACAGGTCTGGTTCCGCAGTCCATGGTTCCTCAACATACAGACGGTAGAGAGGCAGGGCTGTAAAGGCATCCATCAGTTCCCACAGCGGCCGGGAAAGCTGCGCCCGGTTCCGGGCGGCGATGGCCTGCTCCACAGCGGACAGCTTGGCGCAGTAATCCTCCGCCTGGAGGTTGAGAATTTCGGTGAGGATGGTCCCATAGGGTAAACAGTCGGTGCTCATCTCCACCCAATAACCCCTGTCGCCAAATTGAATTTTGGTGTGGGTGTCCGGGCGACCCAGGTCAAACAGATCCTTCCCCAAAACAGCCATATCGGTTTCCTCCGGTAGAGAATCTAGTTGCGGTGGTATAGTGTATGTACTAAAATGATACATTACCTATTTTCAAAAGTCAAGAAGTATGCTAAGCTAGAGTAGAAAATAAATTATAGAAAAATAAAATCGAAAGGAGAGGAGAACATGAATCCCCTGAAAACGGTGGACGGCGCCGCGCTGATGTCCCAACCCCTTCAACCCGTCCGCTTTGTGGTGGACACGCTGCTGTCCCAGGGCCTGCACATCCTGGCTGGCTCCCCCAAGGTGGGCAAGTCCTGGCTGGCCCTGTGGCTGGCGGTGACAGTGGCCAAGGGCGAGCCGGTGTGGAGCCTGGCTACCAGGCAGGGCACCACCCTCTATCTCTGCCTGGAGGATTCCATGCTGCGCATCCAGAACCGGCTGTTTGAAATCACGGAGGACGCACCGGACAACGTCCACTTCTGTACGGAGTGCGCCACCATCGGTCAAGGGCTGGAAGAACAGGTAGAGGCGTTTTTGGCAGAGCATCCCGACACTGTGCTTGTCATCATCGACACCCTGCAGATGGTCCGCCCGGTGCACGACGCCACCTACGCCAACGACTACCGTGACCTGTCGGCGCTGAAGCGGCTGGCGGACAAGAACGGCATTGCCATCCTGCTCATCCACCACCTGCGGAAGGAGAAGGCGGAGGACGTGTTCCACCGGATCTCCGGCACCACCGCCATCAGCGGTGCGGTGGATTCCAGCTTCGCTCTGGTGGAGGAGAAGCGAGGCAGCAGCAGAGCCAGACTGACCTGTGTGGGCCGGGATATCGAGTACCGGGAGCTGGAGCTGCGGCGGGGAGAAGACAATGTGTGGGAGCTGGTGTCGGACAGCAGGGCGCAGCCGGAGGGGGTGGAGATGTGCATTGTGTCTCTTCTCTCTGATTTGCTGAAGGCGCAGCTTGAATGGATCGGCACTCCCACAGAACTGTCACAGAGGATCGACCCTGATGCAAGCGCAGGCGTTACGCCTAAGAAAGTATCCCGTATGATTTTGCAAAGCATTGAGGCCCTAAGAGAAAACGGGATTACAGCAGTCAGCCGGCGGAGCAACGGCAGACGGATCATAGAGCTCCACCGTGCCGAAAGTGACGGTATGGCCAGGGCCCCGGAAACCGTCCCTATTGACCCTGTTGACGGAGTGTCCTCGTTCTGATCAGTCCCCAGGGAAACCCTGCGAAGCGGTTTCGTTGGGGAGAGGAGGAAGCACGGAGCGAGGGAGCTTTCGACCTCGGTCGGAAGCGACGGATGCGCAGTCGCTTCCGACGAGGGCAAGCAGAGCCTTCGTCCGACTTTGTCGGACTTGGCTCCGCCGGAAAACCGGCGTAATGCGGGCAGAAGCCCGCGCCCACTTTGAGAACGGAGGTGCGGCATGAAACAGAAGAAAGAGATTCGGATTACCATCCGGCTCACACCAGAGCAGTATGAAACGATTGTGTCCAAGGCGGATACCGCCCAGATGTCCGTGAGCGCTTATGTGCGGGCTGCTGCGCTGCGGCACCGGGTTGTGGTGGTGGACGGCCTGGGAGAGATTACCCATGAGCTCAAGGGCATCGGCCGCAGCCTCAACCAACTGGCGGTGCTGTGCAATATGGGCAAACTCGGAGAAGTCCACTTGGGGGACGCATGGCAGGCGCTCAGCCAGGTCTATCTCAAACTACAGGAGCTGGCAGCCCGGGAGGTGCGCTGATGGCGACGGTCACATTCATCCGCTACCAAAAGCAGTCCGCAGGAGCGCTGCGGGGTGTGGCCAGCTATGTGTCCCAGGCGGAAAAGACGATGGGGGAGGACGGCTTACAACTGCTCAGCGGCCAAAACTGTACGCCGGAGCTGGCTGCCCAGGAGTTCCTTGCCACGCGGCAGATGTACCGGAAAAACAGCCCGGTCTGGTTCTATCACTATGTGCAGTCCTTTCACCCGGAGGAGGAGATTACCGGAACGCAGGCCCACAGACTTGCCCAGACGTTTGCCAGGCGGGCCTGGCCGGACAGCGAGGTGCTCATTGCCACCCATCTGGACACCGGACACATCCACTCCCACTTTCTCGTCAACGCCGTGTGCTGCCAGTCGGGCAAGATGCTCCGTCAGGGGCCCAGCACCCTGCATACCCTTCGTGAATGTTCTGACCGGCTGTGCATGGAGTATGGCCTCTCCGTCCTGCCCAAGGGGCGCTCTAACGCCAAAGGAATGACCGCCCGAGAATACCGCTCCGCCGCCAAGGGGGAGAGCTGGAAGTTCCGGCTCATGTACGCCATCGACCATTGTATGCGATACGCCAGAACCAAGGAGGAGTTCATTGATCGGATGGAGGCAATGGGCTATGGGGTGAGCTGGACGGATAGCCGGAAGTACATCACCTACACCACACCCCAGGGCATGAAGTGCCGGGACAACCGCCTCCACCACGAGGGGTATACCAAGGCGGCTATGGAGCAGGAATTTGCCCTCCGCAGTACGTACCTCCGGTCCTATGGCTGGGGCGGAGAGCTGGCGGGAGAGCTGGTTCAACTGGGCCGGGAGCTGGAGCGGAATCAGGAGCCGGAGCCCATCACAGATGCCACCACTCTGTACCAGTACACCGACCGGAAGGTGCTGCTCCGGGAGCAGGAGAAGCGGATGGCCCTGGGGCACAGACAAGATGACCACCAGGAGGTACATAAATGGGAACAGACCATGTGAATAATTTGGAAGCGGGGAAGAAAACTATGGAAAAGGGGATGAGAGCGGCTTGCGCATGGAGGTCAGGGAGCAGAGCAGAACGGTGGAGCTCTGGCTCACCCAGGAAGAAAAAAACGACCCCGCCTTCCGGGATGGGTTAAAACCCATCTATGAGAAGTACAGGGCGGAAAAGTATCTGGTGGCGGTTTTCCTCCCCGGGGAGGAGAACTTGTATCAGCAGACCCGGGACCTGTTGGTGTACAACCGGCGGAAGCTGGCGGAACAGCAGGCCCGGGGCGGTATGGTGATGGATGGATAGGGAGAGGCTGAATAAAATCGGCCTCTCCTGATTCTTTCCACTTGCTATTTTTTATGGCTTGCTATACAATGTTATCTGTAAATAGGAAAAAGCGTGGTGAAAGTATTGATAGAACGCTTTGATATCACCGGCTACACCCGTATCTCGGTGGACGACGAACTGGACCGGGACAACGTGTCTATTGAGAACCAGAAGGCCATCATCGAGGACTATGTGAAGGTCAAATTCCCCGGCAGCACCCTCACCTTCTATGAGGACCGGGACCGCTCCGGCTACACCTTCGAACAGCGGGAGGGCTACCAGGCCATGCGGAAGGGCCTGATGAGCCACAAATACGACATCCTCATCGTCAAGGACTTCTCCCGGTTCTCCCGCCGGAACAGCCGGGGCCTGGTAGAGCTGGAGGATTTAAGGGACGCGGGGGTGCGGATTATCTCCATCGGGGACAACATCGACTTCCCCAATGACGACGACTGGCTGAAAATTCAGTTCCAGTTCCTCATCAACGAGATGCCGGTGACCGACACCAGCAAAAAGGTGCGCTCGGTGGTGCGCCGCCGGCAGCAGGATGGGGCCTGGCTGTGCGCCGCCCCCTATGGGTACATTCTGAACAAGCAGAAGCAGTTTGAGGTGGTGCCCACCGAGGCGGAGGTAGTGCGTCAGATCTTTCGCCTGTACAACGACCAGGGGTGGGGGTACAAGAAGATCGCCAACCACCTCACCGAGGAGGGGGTGCCCACCCCCCGCATGTCGGAGCAGCTGCGTCGGGAGGCAGCCGGGGAGACCTGCCGCCGGGAGGCCAAGGCCGCCTGGGCCATTGTGACGGTGCAGGGGATCCTGGACAACGATTTTTACATCGGCACCCTGCGGCAGGGCAAGTACACCCGGGCCAAGATCAACGGCAAGGACATCCGGCGGGATGAGCTGGAGCAGATCGTCATCGAAAACCACCACCAGCCCATCATCGACTACCGCACCTTCGCCACCACCCGGGCCCTGCGGCAGCAGCGCACCCGGTCCAACTACCGGGGGCAGAAGAAGAACGACAACGTCTACTCCGGGTTCCTGGAGTGCGGAGACTGCGGCGCCCCCATGTTTGCCATGAGCCGCTCCGACCTGCGCCCAGCCTACACCTGCGGCACCTATCACCGCCGGGGGCTGTCCGGCTGCACCAGCCACCACATCCGGGTGGACAGGCTGGACCAGCTGCTGAAGGCCTATGTGGAAAAGGTGAAGGAGGGCTCCGCCGCCATGCTGGACCGGCTCAACCACGACCTGTCCCACGAGCGGGAGGACGTGGAGGAGACCGAGCGGAGCGCCGCCAATCTGGAGGAGATTTTGGCCGACCTCCAGGAGGAGCTAAAGGCCACCAAACGCCAGCGGGTGCGGGACCTGATGAAACACCCCGACCAGGAGGAGATTCTGGAGGAGACCTACGACGAGCTGGAGGCCGACCTGCTGCGCCGGATGGAGGGCATCCAGAACCAGCTGCGGATGGCCACCGACAAGCGCAACACCATCCTCCAGGTGAACCGGGCGGCCAAGACCGCCCTGGAGGTCTTTGACGACATCCTGAACAAGGAGCACCTGGACCGGCAGGACCTGCAGCTCATCATCGAGAAGATCAAGGTCTACGAGGACCATCTGGAGATCCAGCTGAAGGCCGACATCGACAGCCTGCTCCGCTGCGGCACCCTGCCGGAGGAGGACGGGGCAAATTTTAAGGGGGGCATGGGGCATATCTCACCCGTGGTTCTCGTCCAGGCCGCCGCTAAGCGGCCGGACAAGGTGTTCCATGCCAATGTTATCAGTGACGGCGACCCGCTGGAGATTTATACAGATAAGGACGGCGGTGTCATTTTCAAAAAGTATTCCCTGATGGGCGGCCTGGGGGATTTCGCCGGGCAGATGTGCGAGACCCTGAACAAGACCACCGGCAAGATCGCGGTCATCACCGACCGGGACGCCTGCATCGCGGTGGCCGGCACCGCCAAGCGGGAGCTGACCGACAAGCGGATTTCCTCCGATCTGGAGCAGATTATGGAGGGCCGGCAGATCTATCAGGTGCAGACCGGCGGTACCCCTGTTCCGGTAT
>DXDX01000011.1 GCA_019115265.1 Candidatus Flavonifractor merdigallinarum
TGTGGTGTGGACCAGGATGGAAGACGGTTCATTCGCGTAAAGGGCGTGCGTTGGGACGATGCGCTGCTTCTGGCCGCCGGAGAGCTGGGCGGGGTAGGCGTCCGCCTTGTCGGAGAGGCCCACCCGCTTCAAAAGGGCGGTGGCGGTGTCGTCCGCCTCCGCCTGCCCCATGAGCTTGGTGCGCACCGGGGCCAGGGTGATGTTCTTGCGGATGGTCATATTGGGGAAGAGGTTGAAGTGCTGGAACACCATCCCCATCTGCTGGCGGATCTTGTCAATGTTGGCCTTGGGGTCGGTGACCTCCTGTCCGTCAAAGGTGATGGTGCCCTTGGTGGGCGTCTCCAGCAGGTTGAGGCAGCGCAGGAAGGTGGACTTGCCCGAGCCGGAAGGCCCGATGACCACGACCTTCTCGCCCGGAGAGATGTGCTCGGAGATATTGTCCAGCACCAGGTGGTCCCCAAAGGATTTGGACAGGTTTTTAACGTCGATCACTTTGACGCAGCCTCCTTTCCAGCTTGCCCTGGAGCCAGGTGAAGATCATCACCAGCACCAGATAGATGGCGGCCACGCCCAGATAGGGGAACATGACGCTGTATGTCTTGGCCCCCACCGCCTGGGCGGCGTAGAGCAGCTCCTTGCCGCCGATGGTGGTAATGAGGGCGGTATCCTTGAAGAGGGTGATAAATTCGTTGCCCAGAGCGGGGAGAATGTTCTTGAACGCCTGGGGGATGATGATGAAGCGCATGGTGTCCACATAGTTCAGACCCAGGGAGCGCCCCGCCTCATTCTGTCCGCTGTCCACGCTCATCAAGCCGCCGCGGACAATTTCCGCCACATAGGCGCCCGAGTTGATGCCCAGCGCGATGGTGCCGATGATGGTAAAGTCGCGGCTGCTGGCGAAGATGATGCTGCCCATAATGAGCATCTGCACAATCATGGGGGTGCCGCGGATGACCGTCGTATAGACCTTGCACACCGCGTTGAGGACACCCAGTGCCACATTGTGGCGGCCAGGCCGCTGCTGGTCGTGGGCGGTGCGCACCACCGCCACCAGGACGCCCAGCACCACGCCCATCAGCAGGGCCAGCACCGTGACCTCCAAGGTGGTCAGTATGCCGGACAGATAGAGCTTCCAACGGCCCCCGTCCACAAAGGCCTTGTAGAAGCCGACAAACAGGTCCTGCCACCAGGGCAGATCCACCCGTTCAGCCAGCTGCGCGCTCAGGTCAGCATAGAGCTGTGCCCAGTTCACGGACATTCTCCTCTCTTTTGTCTTTTTGTCTAAGTGTGGATAAGACGCCAAAGCGGGCGGCCAGAGGCCGCCCACTTCGAGGCAACAGGTTTTACTCGGCGGGGATGTACTTGTCGACGATGGACTGGAGGGTGCCGTTGGCCTCCAGTTCCGCCAGAGCGCCATTGATGGCGTCCAGCAGAGCGGTGTTGCCCTTGGCCACGCCGATGGCGTAGTCCTCATTGGCAAACTCGGTGTCCAGAATCTTCAGACCGGGATTGGCCTTCACATACTCCTGAGCAGGGGCGTTGTCGATGACCACCGCATCCACCTGGCCGTTGAGCAGAGCCTGCACCGCGGTGGCGCCGTCGTCATAGGCGGTCACATGGTCCTCGCCGTAGCCGCCGTTCTCGGGGGTGTCGGAGCAGTAGAGGTAGCCGGTGGTGCCGCGCTGGGTGCCGATCTTGTCGGCATTGGCCAGGTCATCCACGCTGGCAATGGTGGAGTCCTCGGTGACGATGACCACCTGCACGCCGTTGGCGTAGCTGTCGGAGAAGTCCATCACCTGCAGACGCTCCTCATTGACGGTGACACCAGCCATGACCATGTCGCTCTTGCCGTTCTGAGCGGCCAGCAGGGCGGCGTCAAAGTCCATGTCGTCAATCTCCAGCTCCAGGCCCAGCTTGTCCGCGATGGCCTCAGCCACCTCCACGTCAATGCCCTCGAAGGAGCCGTCGTCCGCCACCATTTCATAGGGGGGGAACTGGGCGTTGGTGCTCATGATGAGCTTGCCGGGCTCCACGGTGGTCAGCTCCGCGGGGGTGCTGCTGTTCTCAGGGGTGGAGCTCTCCTGAGCGGCAGAGGGCTCGGCGGAAGGGGCGGCAGAGGGCTGGCTGGAGGTGCCGCCGCAGCCGGCCAGCATTCCGAAAGACAGGGCAGCGCCCATACCAAGCGCAAGAATCTGATTCCATTTCATGTTCGTACTCTCCTCAGTGGGGATGTCTCCCCGGTTGTTGCGTATGATTATACACCTGTTCCGCTCTCTATGCAATCCACTACCAGCCGTCAAACTGCACAAATTTCCCCGTTACTTTCCCGCACTTCCGCCATACTTCCGGTCATTAAAGTAGAGAAGTGGACTTTGGACGGCGATTTGGGTTATTCTGTCGTGTGAATGAATATGTGCTCCCGGCGTGGTTCGACTTCGCTTAGCTCTGGACCAGATGGCAGGCAATCCAGTGGCCGGGGGAGGCCTCCTGAAAGGCCGGGCGGGCCTGGGCGCAGACCGGCCGGGCGTGGGGACAGCGGGGGTGGAAGGGGCAGCCGGTAGGGGGGTGCATGGGGGAGGGAATTTCCCCGTGGAGGGGAATTCGCTTCCGGCTGCGGCTGACCTGCGGATCGGGTACCGGCACGGCGGAGAGGAGGGTCTGGGTGTAGGGGTGGAGGGGGTGGAGGCTCAGTTCATCGCTGCCCGCCAGCTCCACCAGAGAGCCCAGATACATCACCCCCACCCGGTTGGAGATGTGGTGCACCACCGAGAGGTCGTGGGCAATAAAGAGGTAGGTGAGGCCCAGCTCCCGATGCATGTCCTCCAGCATATTCACCACCTGGGACTGGATGGACACATCCAGGGCGGAGATGGGCTCGTCACAGACAATAAACTCGGGATTTACCGCCAGCGCCCGGGCGATGCCCACCCGCTGCTGCTGGCCGCCGGAGAACTCATGGGGGTAGCGTCCGGCGTGTTCCGCCCGCAGGCCCACCTGCTCCAGGAGCGCCTGGATGCGCTGAGTGCGCTGGGCGCGCCCGTGGGTCAGGTGGTGGATGTCCAGGGCCTCCCCAATCAGCTCCCCCACCGTCATGCGGGGGTCCAGCGAGGCGGAGGGGTCCTGAAAAATAATCTGCATTTTGCGCCGGTAGGGGAGCATGTCCACCGCCGTGGTGCGGCCTATGGGCTTTCCGTGCTCGTCCAAATCCCGGGCAAAGAGGGTGGTCCCCCCATAGCGGATGCGCCCGCCGGTGGGTTCGTGGAGGCGGAGCACGGTGCGGCCCAGGGTGGTCTTGCCGCAGCCCGACTCCCCCACCAGGCCCAGCGTCTCCCCCCGGAAGATGGAGAAGGAGACATCCTGTACTGCCTGAATACCGGGTCCTCTCACCCCTTTGATGGGGAAGTACTTGTGCAGATGCTCCACTTCCAGCAGAATTTCCCGCTCAGCCATGGGCCGCTCCTCCCCTCTGCTCCCGCAGCTGTTCCTCTACCCGCAGCCAGCAGGCCGCCCGGTGGCCCTCCCCCAGCACCACGTCGGGGGGCGCTTTCTCCAGACAGACCTGCATACAGCCCTCGCACCGGGGGGCAAAAGGACAGCCCGGCGGCGGCTCCAGCATGTCCACCGGCGTGCCGGGGATGGGGATGAGACGCTCCCGCATCCCCACATCTACCCGGGGGATGGAGCGCAGCAGACCTAAGGTATAGGGGTGGCCGGGGCGGTAGAAGATATCCTCCACTCCGCCCTGTTCCACAATCCGCCCGGCGTACATGACGGAAACCCAGTCGCACATCTCCGCCACCACCCCCAGATTGTGGGTAATAAAGAGGATGCCCATGCCGGTCTTGCCCTGAATCTCCTTCATCAAATCCAGAATCTGGGCCTGAATGGTCACATCCAGGGCGGTGGTGGGCTCGTCGGCAATGAGGAGCTTGGGCCGGCAGATGAGGGCCATGGCGATCATCACCCGCTGGCGCTGTCCGCCGGAGAGCTGGTGGGGATACTGTTTCATCCGCTTCTGGGGGTGGCTGATGCCCACCAGCTCCAGCATCTCCACCGCCCGGGCCTGGGCCTCCTCCCGGCGCACCGTCCGCTGGTGGGCTCGCAGGGCTTCGATGAGCTGACTGCCCACCGTATACACTGGATTGAGGCAGGTCATGGGGTTTTGGAAAATCATTGCCACCTCACCGCCCCGGAAGCGGGTCCGCTCCGCCTCACTCAGAGAGAGCACATCCCGCCCCTCAAAGGTGATGGAGCCCCCGATTACCCGCCCGGTGGGGGGAAGCAGGCCCAAAATAGAGTAAGCCTCCACGCTCTTGCCGGAGCCGGACTCCCCCACAATGCCCATCACGCCCCCACGCTCCACCGTGTAGCTGATGCCGTTCACCGCCCGCACCTGTCCGGCGGGGGTGAAAAAGGACACCTGGAGATTGTCTACCTCCAGCAGCGGGGGCTCTTTGTGGGCCATAGGGCGCCTCCTCTCTCGATTTGGCCCCCTGGGGGGGCCGGCGGGTGGAATACCCTGTTATCCTACCACGCCCGGCCCCCGGTTGGCAAGGACAAACGGCCTCTCAGCGGCCCAGAAGAAGGGGCTGGAGCTGTTTTCCCACCCGAGCGGCCTCCACTGCGTCCACTACCTGGCTGAAATCAGCGCTCAGGGAGGTGGGTTTGTGGTCCGGGTCGTCCTGCCCGAAGGGGACAAAGTACACATTCCGTTTGTCCAGCAGAGCGCCGATGTTCTTGGCGGAGGCGGCCAGACCGTCATTGGTGGACAGGGCAATCACCACCGGCCTGCCATTGCGCAGGTGGGCCTTGGCCGCCATGGTGACGGAGGTGTCGGTGATGCCGTTGGCCAGTTTGGCCAGCGTGTTGCCGGTACAGGGGCAGATAACCAACACATCCAGCAGCTTCTTGGGGCCGATGGCCTCCGCCTTTTCCACCGAGTCCATAACCCGCCGGTCACAGATGCGCTCGATCTCCCGCATAAAGTCGTGGGCGGTGCCAAAGCGGGTGTCCGTCTGGGCACACCGCTCCGAGACAATGGGGACCACCGTCTCATACCGGGCCCGCACCTGCTCCAGCGCCTCTATGGCCTTGGCATGGGTACAGAAGGAGCCGCAGAAGGCAAATCCAACGCGCAGTTGTTCCATGTTCACACTCCCAATTCATTGAGGATATTATAAATGGTGCTGCGGATGCTCTTCCCCGCCGTCACTGGCGCTACCTTACCCGGCAGGGACAGGGCCCACACCGTCCGCACCCCCAGGCGGCGGGCCGCCTCCCAATCCACCCCGCCGGGCTTGGAGGCCAAATCAATGACCAGACACCCCGGTTTCAGCTCCGCGAGGGCCTCCTCCCCCAACAGGCGGCTGGGGATAGTGTTGATGATCAGGTCAAAGGCACACAGCCAGCCCCGCAGCTCGCCGCTGTGCTCGGCGGTACAGCCTGCCGCCTCAATCCAGGCCAGGTCGGACCACTTGCGGGCGGCCACACTGACCTTGGCTCCCAGGGCGGTCAGGCGGGGGGCTAGCGTCCGGCCGAGACGCCCATAGCCCAGCACCAGAGTGCGGCAGCCCTGGAGGGTGATGGGCAGTTCCTCCAGCGCGATTTGAATGGCCCCCTCCGCAGTGGGGAGCGTGTTAGCGATGGGACACACAGCGGCAGCAGCACTTCCCGAAAGCTGCAATGATTTAGGGGAAACTGGAGGTTTGCTCAAGCGCCGCGTGTGACGATTGATGCATCCCCGAAATCCAGCTTGTCTCCCGCTTCTTCTCTACAAATCCTCCAAACAGAGGGATTGATTTCCGTCGTATCTTCCAATAGACAACGCAGAACAGGGGGATTATAGTATAAATATGTAGCGTATACTGAATAGTTTAGTTTATATTATTTCAATTCTGGAAAGGAGCCTTTTGCATGAAGTCTTATTTTGATCTTTCAGGTCAGGTCGCGCTGGTCACTGGCTGTTCCACAGGTCTGGGCGTACAGATGGCAAAGGCCCTGGCCAACCAGGAGTGCTCCATTGTGGCGCTGGCCCGCCGTCAGGAGAAAATCGACGCTGTTGCAAACGAGATTGCCGAGACTTACGGGGTGCAGACCATGGCGGTGCGCTGTGACATCACCGATACCCAGATGGTACAGGAGGCCGTCAAGGCTGTGATGGATCGTTTTGGCCGCATTGATATCCTCATCAACAACGCCGGCACCGGCGCGGTGGCCCCCGCTGAGGAGATTACCGACGAGCAGTTTGGCAGTGAGCTGAACATTGACCTCTTCGGCACCTTCAAAATGGCGCGGGAGGTGGCCAAGGTGGCCATGATTCCCGCCAAATATGGCCGCATCATCAACATTGCCTCCATGTATGGTCTGGTGGGCAACAAGATCGCCCCCGCATCCCCCTATCACGCCGCGAAGGGCGGCGTGGTCAATCTGACCCGGGCGCTGGCCTGCGAGTGGGGCAAATATAACATTACCGTCAATGCCATCTGCCCCGGCTATTTCTGGACGCCTCTGACCAAGGACACTCTGGACACCGATTGGTTCAAACAGTATGCCCAGGGCGCCATCCCCATGGAGCGCTACGGCAAGGAGGGGGAGCTGGACTCTACTGCCATCTTCCTGGCCTCCACCGCCTCCAGCTATGTCAACGGCGTGATGGTCCCGGTGGACGGCGGCTACACCTGTATGTAAAGCTCCGCCGTGGTCTCTGAGAGATTCAAATGAAAGGAATGAAATTCAATATGAGCAAGAATGCCATCATCACCGGCGGTACGCGCGGCCTGGGCGAGGCTATGACCCTGAAGCTGGGCGACATGGGTTACAATGTGGCCATCAACTACACCAGTGAGCGCTCCGGCGCCCTGGCCGATGCCCTGGTCCAAAAGCTGAAGGAGGAGAAGGGGGTAGATGCCATCGCGGTAAAGGCCGATGTCAGTGACTATGACGCCTGCGAGCAGCTGGTCAAGACCGCTCTGGACCACTTCCAGGGCCAGCTGGACGTGCTCATCAACAACGCCGGCATCACCAACAACTGCAACTTCATTGATTTGCAGCCCAAAGACTATATGCGGGTCATCAACACCAACCTGGTCAGCATGATGCACATGTCCCACCTGTGCCTGCCCCATCTGGTGGACCACGATTCCTGTATTGTCAACACCGCCTCGGTGGGCGGCTTGGTGGGCGTGGTGAATCAGGCCGACTACTGTGCTGCCAAGACCGGCGTCATTGGTCTGACCCGAGCCCTGGCCCTGGAGTTTGCCCCCCGAAAGGTGCGGGTCAACGCCATCGCCCCCGGGATGATCATGACCGATATGCTCCGCGGCGTCAATCAGGATGAGCTGCGGGCCCTGGCCGCCACCATTCCGCTTGGCTATATTGGCGAGCCCGCCGACATCGCCGGGTGTATGGAGTACATCCTTACCGCCCCCTATCTCACCGGCCAGACCATCTCCCCCAACGGCGGCTTTGTTATGCCCTAAGCCGCACTCCTCAAATGTTACAGCCGGAGGCTGCCGCAGCGTTCTGCGGCGGCCTCTGTTTTTTTGACCATAGTCGTGGGAGAAGATATTGAAGAAAAGACACACCCGGAAAGGGCGGTATATCGCTCTTTCCGGGTGTGTCTTTATGGAAAAGGAGATAGGGAATGTGTGTCTTTATAGCAGATTCTTCTCCGTCTCGGGGTTGAAGAGATGGATAAGGTCATTGCGGAAGGTGAAGTTCACCTTGGTGCCGTAGCGGATGCCGCCCCGGTGCTCCTCAGGCAAATCCGTGGTGGGAATCCGGAGGACCACATCTTTCCCGTCGGCGTTGACGTGGAGGTGGACCTCGCTGCCCATCATCTCAGAGACATCCACGCTGCCGGTGATGGTGGTCTCAGAGGGCGCAGCTGCGAAGGAGACGTGCTCCGGGCGCACACCCAGAATGATGTCCTGGCTGGGGGTGTTATTGGCCTTCAGCCCGGCCAGAATCTTGTCGCCAGGGGTAACGGTGGCGCCCTGACACTTGACCACATAGCTGTCGCCGGTCTTTTCCAAACGGGCGTCGAAGAAGTTCATCTGGGGCATGCCGATAAAGCCCGCCACAAAGATGTTGGTGGGGTGGTCAAAGACCTCCTGGGGGGTGCCGATCTGCTGGATAAAGCCGTCCTTCATGATGACGATGCGGT
>DXDX01000089.1 GCA_019115265.1 Candidatus Flavonifractor merdigallinarum
TGGTTCTTGATGGCGTAGTTCTCGGTGGGCAGGCCAAAGGCGTCGTATCCCATGGGGAAGAGGACGTTGTAGCCGTCCATGCGGCGCTTGCGGGCCACTACATCCATGGCGGTGTAGGGGCGGGCGTGGCCCACATGCAGGCCCTGGCCCGAGGGATAGGGAAACTCCACCAGGGCGTAAAACTTGGGCTTCTCGCTGTGGTCGGGGGTCTTGTAGACCTCGGTGTCCTGCCACTTCTTCTGCCATTTGGGCTCGATGCTTGCAAAATCGTACTTCAAATCTCTCACGCTTTCCTTCTATCAAATGGATCGGCCCGGCCCCAGGCCGCAGATAACTTGTGCTATTATAATCGAAAAAGCGCCAGATTTCAAGTAGTTGACCGGAAAAGCAGGGGCGGACGCCCCAAATACAGCGCCCGCCCTCCAAATATAGCATTACTTTGGAAGCTCTGTGAGCCAATAGCCCGGTCCCGCCGTGCCATCCGCCTGGATGGGGATATACCAATACTGGATGGAGAGACCAATCACCTCTACCGGGTCCACCGGCTCTTCAAAGCTCCAGTAGCGGCTGACCGGCCCCTCCGCGCCGCCGATGCTACCACCCCACTCCTTCTTGGGGTGCAGCACCGTCCCGTCGGATAGGTGGATTGCTACATCGCTGTAACCGACGTGCCCTCTGGCGTACAGGGCCGCCCCCAGGGGGGACAGCTCCAAGCGCTCCAACGGCACACCGTTGACGGTATCGCTCAGGGCAATCCTGCGCACCTCCTGCCGCTCCGGGTCAAAGGGAATGTGCCAGCTCTCCTCTCCAGCGGCCATACAGACAACCTCCAGCTCCAGCTGCGTATCCTCGCCGGGAATCAGGCCCCAGGTAGTAAACTCCAGCAGGGCCGTGCCGGTCTCTGTGTCATACCCGACGCATTGGGCCCAATGGGTACAGCTACTGATACCAATGTCCTGGGCAATGGTCTCCGGCTGAACCACTCCTACCACTTCCATCTCTCCGCTCAGCCGGTTTCCCTCCAGATCCCTGGCCTCGGCGTACACAACAACCTTCGTGTTGTCGGCCAGAGCGGAAATCACCCGGATTTCAATTCCATCCTGCACCGCGCTGCTCTCCACCGGCGCGGCGTACTGGGTGTAGCTCCCCTGAGCGGCCTCCAGCATTTGCCGCAGGGTGGGCGACAGGGCCAGCGCCGACACCGCGCACAGAGCACACACCGCCGCCGCCACCAGAAAGGTCCGCCCCGCCCGGCGGGCGGTGCGCACCGGCTGGGCCGCCATCAGCTCCGCCAGCTGCTCCTTCTGCTGTTCACTCAATTTCACATCGTCCATCTCCTTTCGATATGCCTCAAACATGGGCCTCCCCCTCCTCGTCTAACAGCGCCCGCAGCATCCCCCGGGCCCGGCTCAGCCGGGTGCGGATGGCCCCTTCCCGTTTGCCCAGAATGGCGGCAATCTCCGCCACGCTCAGCTCCTCATAGTAAAAGAGGTGGATTACCGTCCGGTACCGCTCCGGCAGGGCCAATACCGCCTCCAAGACGCCGCTCTCCTCCACTGGCTCCGGTGCGGTCAGCCCGTCCGCCTCCTCCAGGGGTCGGCGGCGCTTGTGCCAGGGGGAGCGCAGCAAATCCCCGGCACAGTGGGCGGTCACCTTCAACAGCCACGCCTTCTGGTGCTCCTCGTCCTGAAAGGCCGGCCCGGCGCGCACCAGGCGGAGAAAGACCTCTTGGGTCACATCCTCCGCGTCGGAGCGCTGGCCGGTCCGGGCGTATGCCAGACGGTACACCATGGAGCCATACCGCTCCACAATCTGCCGGGCCTCTTCTCGGTCCATCACAGCTCCCTCCTCTCCCCTTCTACTTGATACACGGCGCAACGGGAGCAAAGGTTACAACCTGCGCCAAACTTTTTTCGCCCCGTCTTGCGCGGCTTGTCTCTCCCCATTATACTAGACGTTGAATTGAGCAGAAAGGAGCGAGCGTCCATGCTGGACTGTGCCCTCATCCAGTCGGTGCTGCAAAAGGCCCGGTACTGGGATATGAACTTTCCCCTCTTTGGCAGCAACCTCCACGCCCATCTCTTTCGTCCGCCTCTGCCGGAGCGTGAGCTGGATGCCTGGGAGGAGTTGATGGAGCTGCGCCTCCCCGCCGACTACCGCACCTACCTCACCCAACTGGGCAACGGCGGAGCGGGCCCCGCCTATGGCCTGATGCCCTTTGAGTTCCCGCTCCAGGAGACGCTGCGGGAGGAGACGGTGTTCAGCGACTCCCACGCCGCCCGCTTTGAGGCACTGGTCCGCCAGTGGTATGAGACCTTCCATCAGGACTGGGACGAGCGGTACGAACTCTACTGTGCCCAGACACCGGAGGGGGCGCGGCTGTCCTATGAGGACTGGGACGAGGCACAGGGGAGATATATGGAAGAACATCTGGAGCGCCCGCTCTTTGAAAATGGGCAGCTGCTCATCGCCAACCAGGGCTGCTCGGTGGACATCTACCTCCTGCTCAACGGCTCCCACCGGGGGGACTGCCACGAGGGAAACCAGGAGTATGACTACTCCTACCCCCTCTGGTACCAGAGCAAAGGCCCCTACGCCCCCATCACCTGGTCCCAGTACCAGTCTTTTTTCACCCCCTTCTCCGACTATCTCATGGACTATGTGGAGCGGGTGGAAGAGCTGTGCGCCTCCCTCTCTCCGGAGCAGCGGCAACAGGCCCAGCGGGAGCGGGCCCAGGTGCGGGAGTTTCAGGCCGCGCTGGACGGGGCGGACTGGGATGAGGTGCTGCGGATGCTGATGAAACTGGACCCCACCGCCCTGTCCCTCAAAAGCCGGAGCTTCTACCTCTATTATCAGGACACCTTGCAGCGCTCTCTCCCGGACCGGCCGGAAGTGGCCGCCTTCTTTCAGGGCATCCAGAAGAGCCGCCGCACCAACAGCGGGTGGGAGTTCACGGTGTTTCAGGAAACCTGCTTTTCCGGCAGCCGCTATCCCCACCCCAATTTTGCCCAGTTCCTCCGCACCTTTGAGGAACCGGAGGAATAAAAAACGCCCCTGGAGTGCAATCGGTACACTCCAGGGGCGTCTCCACTTAGCTGCTCTTTAAGGCCGGCTCTCCAGACGGTCAATGCGTCTCTCATGGTCATCCAGACGACCGTCCTGTTCCTCATTTTTCGCCCAGAGGCGGCGGTTGCTGTCCTGGCTGCGGCGGGCCTGCTGGGCCAGCTCCTGCTCCACCCGCTCCACTACCACCGTGAGCTCCGTAATGGAGCGGGTGAGGGACACAATGGGCTTGACAATGACGGCCCCCAGCCCGGTCAACGCGGCCAGAGCGGTGACCACAGTCCACTCCATGGGTCAGTCCTCCTTGGGCGCCTGGTAGCTGAGCGCCTGCTTGCTGTCGCTCATACCCGCCGTGGTGGGGTCGGTGACCACACCCAGAATGGTCAGCACCGCAAAGACTGCGTTGACCACCGCCAGGAGTTTATTCCCCAAATCGCCCAAGTCCAGCATAAAGCCGAACACCGCCGCCACCACCTGCACCAGCAGGAGCAGCGCAGGAATCAGGGACACCCAAAAGGCCTTATTGCGCAGACGTACTGTCCAGTTAATCTTCATCTCCCTCACCTCCTCTCAGTCCGCCGTGGCCAGACGCTCCAGAAGGGCACCGGCGTAGGGATAGGCCGCCAGATAGTCCATCGTCTCGTCGGCAAACTGGAAGCGCCGCTGGACGATGGCCCTATCGCTCTCCCCCGCCGTGGACTGCTCCGTCCAGGTCACGCCCAGAAAAGCGCACACCCCGTCGGCGGTGGCTTTGGCCAGCTTTTCCCGATAGGTACTGTCCTTCAAAAGTTCCACATCGCTCTGGCTGGTGTGGAAGCCGTACTCAATGAGCACCGCCGGGGCGTCGGTGCCCACCAGCACATCATAGCCCACATGGCGGATGGGGATGGTGCGCAGAGCCACCCGCTGGGCCTGAAAGCGCTCTTTCAGACGCGCCGCCAGCACATTGCGGGGGGCGCTGTCCGGTCCGGCGCTGGTATACATCTCCAGGCCGCTGGCGCTGTTCCAGCCGCCGCTCCCCACCGCGTTGGAGTGAAGGGAGACAAAGGCGTCCGCCTTGGCCCCGTTGCTGATTTGACAGCGCTGGGCCAGACTGGGATACCCCTGGGCGTCCCGGGTGAGCACCACCGACACCCCCCGGGCCGTCAGCAGCGCCTTCACTCTGCACGCTACATCATATGCAAACTCCTGCTCTTTGTAGCTCCCGTCCGGGGAGCCGTTGACGCACCCGGGGCCGTGGCCCGGGTCCAGGCAAACTTTGGGCATCTCTTACTTCTCCTCCTCGGCGGCAATGAGGGCCAGGCCCTCTGCGGCGATGGCGTCAAACTTCTCCCGGTCCCCGGCCTGGAAAGCCTGGGCCAGCTCCTTCCGGCGCAGGGCGGGGCCGTCCCGGAGGACCAGGGCGTCATACTGGCTCTTGATGGTGCCGTAGTTGGCGTTCCAATCCGCCAGCACGGCGGGCTTGTCCACACCCTTCATGCAGATGTAGCCGGTGTCCTTCCGGCCCTCCAGCGCCGCCACAAACAGCGCCAGTCCGTTGGTGAGGTCGGGAGAGAAGTTGTCGCCGTCGTTGCACTCCTCTTTCAGCACCTCATAGATGGTCCACAGATTTTCCGTCAGAAACATACAAATCCTTCCTTTCTCCTCGCTGTCTGGCCCGATTCAGGGCCTGGTACACATTTCTCACATCCATACCCAGAGCCTGGGCAATGGCCTTGGGGGTCTCCCCCGCCTGGCGGCGGGTCCAGATGTCGTACTGCAAGGCGGTCATCCCCTCCCAGCGCCGGGTGCCCGCGGTGAGCTTGTACACCACCCACAGGCTGACGCCGTACTTGGCGGACAACTCTTTGCAGCTGGTGCGCCAGTTCAGGGCGTCAGCCCGCAATTTCTGGTTGCGGATGGCCCGCAGCTCGGCGGAGTTGAGGTAGTGGGTCAGCTTTTTGAGCCGCCGCTCTCCCCGCCGGAGCGTCCGCCCCACGGTGGACGGGTCCACACTCAACGTCTGGGCGGCCTGCCTCCGGGTGAGACCGTCCAGGGTGAGGAGCAGCACCTGCCGCTGCCGGGGGGTAATCAGCGCCGTCTCCTCCACCACCCGCCGGATTTCCAGGGAGCCATCCGGCCGGGTGCAGGTGCGCACCAGCTCCCGCCCCTCGGCATACCGCCGCAGCTTCTCCACCGCCCGCCGGGCGGTGCGGGAGATGGTGGACGGGTCCACCCCCAGCTCCTCCGCCACCGTTTTCACCTCCTTTCCCACCCGGTACACCAGGTCAAAGACCTGCCGCTGCCGCGCGGTCATCTCACTGGTGCCATCGTCCACCACCGCGCGCATCCACTCCAGCCGCTCCCGGTTGTCCCGGTCCATAGACTCCAGCCGGTCCCAGCTCTGCTTCTCCAGCCACTGCCAGCTCTGTCCCTCCAGACTGTACCGGCGCACTCTGGGCCGCTGGGGCCGCAGCCGCCGCAGCGCCGCCTGGGTGTCCCGGACCATCTCCCGCACCAGGGCCAGCTCATACCGCAGCCGGTGGGGCGCGGCGGGGTGCCCCTCCAGCTGGAGAAGCAAATCCGCCTCCTTCTCCCGCAGGCGCTTCAGGGTTGTCCGGTACTCCTCAGCAGGTGTACTTTCCGCCCCGCCAGTAGGAGCGGTCGTAGTAGTGCCCCACAACCTCCCCCACCTCCCTGGTCTCCCGCAACATCTGCCGCAAAAGGGCGATGTCCCGCTCCAGCGCCCGGCGGCGGGGCTCGTCCAGCTCCTCCATCCGCGCCTCCAGCGCCGCAATGCCCACTTTCAGCCGGGCCGCCGACTCGATGTAGAGGCCCGCCAGTTCCGCCAGTGTTCCCATGTTTCCCCTCCAAGCTCTTTTTCAGATTCTCATTGGTTTAGGTATCCTTGTGAGATACTCAGAGTATACCAGCCCTCTCGTATCTTGTCAAGACATTTTTTCTTGCTTTTTTCCCCGCTGTCTGCTATACTGTCCCCAGGGCAGTATTGGAATAAGACACTCCATGGTCAACCGAAAGGAGCTTACCTATGACAATGGGAGAACGTATTAAGCAGCTGCGTCTGGCCGCTGGCTTATCTCAGGAGGAACTGGGCGCCAAGGTGGGCGTGCAGAAAGCCGCCATTCACAAATACGAAAACGGGCTGGTCGTCAATTTAAAGCGGGCCATGATAGACAAACTGGCCAAAGCCCTCTACACCACCCCGACCTATCTGCTGGGTCTGGAGGAGAGCACCCTCCCCACCCCGGCCCAGCCCTACCACCCCACCCACTCCATCCCCATTCTGGGGCGCATCTCGGCGGGGCTGCCCATTTACGCGGAGCAGAATATTGAGGGGTACACCTACACCGACTTAAACGGCGGGTCGGAGTATTTCGCCCTGCGAGTGTCGGGGGACAGCATGAATGCACTGGGCATCAACGACGGCTATCTCATCATCGTCCGCCG
>DXDX01000090.1 GCA_019115265.1 Candidatus Flavonifractor merdigallinarum
AGAAATAACAAATATAGCGGATTGGTGAAAGAGAAAGAAATTTTGGTTAAAATGAATTATTTTCCAATCGTACCTTCATTTTTTCCAAAAAAACGAAATTCCCGATGAATGAATACGCAACCAGGCGCTTCATGGCTGCGTTTAACCTGGGCGGCCGTCTCACCGGCGGATCGCCTCTGTTCCCACGCTCTCCGGTAAAAACACGCAAACAGGGGATGGTCAAATGCTCCAATTTCCTCCCCCCTTGTTTTGTAGAAAGTCGCCAAGGATTGTTCGGGCCCGTACTGGAAATGGCCCCCGGACAGCCCATGAGTTTGTGTAGACTTACCCAGAAACGCAGAGCGCAATGCCAAAAAATGATATGTTCCGTATAAAAATAGAATGTTGTCGTTTAAATCTTGAAAATGGCATAGTCTTCCGCTATAATCTCAGATTTGAGGGGGGCATGGTGTGGCTCTTCCAGTCCCGCCAACCCCATACAAGAAAGATGTTTCCATGAGAAAGGATGAGCAGATTGAACCACTTCCGCAGAGCGGTTTCCGGGCTTTTGAGCGTTGCCCTGACCGGCTCCCTTTGCACGACCTGGCTGCCGGCTGCGGCCGCCGCCCAGAGCATCACACCGGATGCCCAGACGGTGCGCCAGACCACCGGCTCCATCGCCCTCACCCTTCGTCTTGGCCTGCCCCAGCGGGTGGAGGAGGCCGACAGCCGGGCCATTCAGCTCCGCCTGAGCGGCAACGGAACGGAGATGACTCTCTCCCTGGCCAGCGGACAGGCCACAGGGGCGGACGGACTGCGCACCACTGTGGAGAAGCAGAACGCCCAGGGCGCCCCCCTGACCACCGAGGCCCAGCTGGGGCGCTATGAGGCCACCGTCTCCGGCCTGCCCCTGGGCACCTATACCCTCACCCTCACCGGCAAGGGCTATGCCCCCTGCACCACCCAAGTGACCCTCCAGGATTACGCCCAGCACATCATCGCCGCCACCGACAACGGCACCTTCTCGCTGGGCGATGTGGACGGCAGCGGCAAGGTGGACGCTGCCGACCGCGCCGCGCTGGACGCCCAGCTGGGCAAGACCGGTGCGCTGGACACCTACGACCTCAACGGCGACGGGGTGGTGGACATCACCGACCTCTCCTATGTCAACCGGATGATGGACCGCACCACACAGCCCCAGGTTCTCTCCACCGCCGCCATCGTGTCCGCCCAGGTGGACGAGCAGGTGGTAACGGTCTCAGAGGGCAAGTTCTCCGACCTCTTTACGGACGACACTTCCGCTGTCACCCTCAAGCCCGCCCAAGAGGCAGCGGCACTGTCCATCCCCATCGCCCTGGAAAAGCCCACGGAGATGAGTGAGATCGCCATCACCTCCCCCAGCGCCACCGGCGCCATTCAGGCCGGCACCGCTGTGGTGGAGACTCAGAGCGGGGAGACACTCACCATCCCCTTTGACGCCGCCGCCCCGGCGGGGGTCCACGCCATCAGCCGCGCCGCCGGACAGAGCACTGTGACCATCAACCTGGGCCAGAAAGTGGCGGTCAAGAAAGTGACCATCACCGTCACCAAGGTGGAGGGCCAGACAGGCGACAAGCCGGAGTTTGCCACCGTCACCCAGATTCAGTTCCTCAAGGACATTGTCTCAGAGGAAGTTGCCGCCGACACGCAGGTGAAGAATGTCACCACCGCGCCGGGCGACAAGGAGGTCTCCCTGAGCTGGAGCGCACTGAACAATGTGACGGGCTATCTGATCCAGTACGGCACCAGCCAGAACAATTTGAATCAGAGCCTATCGGTGAGCACAAATAAAGCCACCGTCTCCGGCCTCACCAACAACAAGACCTATTACTTCCAGGTCACCGGCGTCAACGGCGACTGGAAGGGCACCCCCTCCAAGGTAGTATCCGCCACACCCGCCCCCGCCAGCGTCCCCGGCGCCCCCTCCAATCTGGTGGTACAGCCCGCGGACAGCGCCCTGCGCCTGAGCTGGGGCAGCACCAAGGACGCCACCTACTATCAGGTCTTTTACCGCGTCAAGGGGAGCGAGCAGTTCCAGACCTGGGGCGGCGACACCACCGCCACCAACGCGGTCATCACCGGCCTCACCAACGGCACCGAGTACGAGGTGGCGGTGAAGGCGGGCAACCTCCACGGCGTGGGCCCCTACTCCTCCATTGCTCTGGGCACCCCCAAGCAGGAAGGCTTTACCATGCCGGAGCTGCCCTCCGATGGGCGCATTGACAGCCAGAACATCACCTCTGTGGTCATGGCGGACTCCACCAACGTGAACAAGGGCCTCTGCCCCAGCTTCACGGTAAAGGATCTGACGGACAACAACCCCAACACCTATTGGATTGCCGCTAACTACTGGTATAACAGCAACATCACCTACACCTTCCAGAACACCTACGATATGAATTATCTGCTGGTGGTGCCCTACCTGGATGGGGCCTATAAAAACCGCATTGACAACTACACCGTCACCCTCAAGGGGGCGGACGGTGAGACCCTGGCCACCTACTACCGCAGCGGGGTCAACATCACCGGCAGCAACTACTACATTGTGACCTTCCCCGAGACCGAGGGCGTGAAGAGTGTCACCCTGGGCCTGGGCGAAAAGACCGGCGGCCCCCGGGTGAGCATCTCGGAGATCGCCTTCTATGAGAGCGACACCCTCAGCGCGGATATTGCCGCCCTCTTCACCGACGGCAGCTTTACCGCCCTGCGCGGCGGCGTGGAGGAGTCTCACATCACCGCCCTGCGGGAGCGCCTCACCGCCCTGAGCAGCTTCTATCTGGATGTGAACCGGCTCACCGACGAGCTGAATCTGGCCCAGGGCCTGCTGGATCACAACGAGGACGCCCTGGGCCTGGTGAAGAACGACTTCCAGAGCCGCAGCGCCAGCGTAGCTGCCGACCGGACCGCTGGGCAGACCGCCAGCGATTTGCAGCCTCTCGGCATCACCGCCGCGGCCGGGGCCACGGTGGCCATCTATGCCCAGCTCCCCGATGACGCTACCGTCTACGTGGTGCCTACTCAGTTCTACGGCGAATCCGGCGTGTGGAAGGGCGCCCCTGTGGCCCTGGAAAATGGCCGCAACTACATTACCATTGACAAAATCGGTTCCCTCTCCGACACCCGGGGCGGTATGCTCTACCTGACCTACGCCGGCAGCCAGCCCCAGGACATCAAGCTCCAGGTGCGTGTGCTGCAAAATGCCTGGGAGATGCCGGTGCTGGAGCTGTCCAACTGGTATACCATGGGCGAGAGCGAGCGGAAGGACGCCATCCGGGTCTATGTCCAGGAGCTGTCCACCTATGTGGGCGGCCTCTCCTCCTCCAATCTCACCACCAACATCCGCAACGCCACCGAGATTTCCACCCCCAGCGTGCTCCTGTCCCTCCCTGCCGACCAGGTTCTCTCCGGGCTCAAGGGTGTGGGCAATGACGAGAGCGCCATGGTGGAGGCCATGTACCAGAATGTGCTGGCCTGGGAAGAGGAGCTGTTTATCGCCAACAAGGTCCAGGGCATCATCAACTCCAACGCCTCTCTGGCGGACTACCAGTATCCCATGACCACCCGCCAGAATATCCGCTACATGCGCATGTTTGCCGGGGCCTTCATGTACGCCGCGGGCAACCATGTGGGCGTGGAGTACGGCTCCACCTCCGCCCTGGTGCAGGGCAAGCCCACCTCCGCCACCGGCGAGGGCCGGGCCAACGGCCTCTTCGGCTGGGGCATCGCCCATGAGATTGGCCACAACATGGACAAGCTGGGCAAGGCCGAGTGTACCAACAACGTCTACTCCCTCTTCCTCCAGGCCTGGGACGGCGGCTCTATGGCCCTCAATACCCGTCTCACCGAGGATGGGCGCTGGGAGGACATCTTCAACAAGACCGCCCAGAGCCGCCCCGGCAGCGCCAACAATGTGTTTGTGCAGCTGGGTCTGTACTGGCAGCTCCATCTGGCCTATGACGATTCCGCCGATCCTCTGGCCTTCTACAATGAATTCTTTACCCTGTGGAAAGAGGGCCAGTACAGCAGTTACACCTATGACGAGCGGGTGGCCCTCATCGCCTCTCAGGTGGCAAACCGGAACCTCACCGAGTTCTTCACCCGCTGGGGTATGGAGCTCAGCAGCGGGGTGAAGAGCACCCTCAGCGGCTACCCCCAGGAGAGCCGGGCCATCTGGTATCTGAATGACGCCTCCCGCACCTACCGTCTGGAGGGTGGCAGCGCCGCCAGCGGCGAGGCCACTGTCAACGCCTCTGTTCAGGCGTCTAACGTCACCCTCACCATGTCTCACCCCGATTCCAGCCGCATCTTGGGCTATGAAATCCGCCGCAACGGCGTGGCCATCGCCTTTACCACCCAGGACACCTATGTGGACAACCTGGGCGCGGCCAACAACCTCACCTACACCTATTCCGTGGTGCCGGTGGACAAGCTGGGCAACCTGGGCGCGGAGGTCCAGGCCGACGAGGTGCGGGTAGCCTATGACAAGACCATCAACAAGAGCCTGTATGACCTGGAGCGCCTGGAGGACGGCAGCCTGATTCTCACCATGAAGAGCGGCTCTGCTGTGCCCGTCACTGGCATCAAAGTCACCGGCGCGGATCTGGGCGGCACCTATACGGTGCAGGTGAAGGCCGACCCCGACGCGGAGAACTGGACGGACGCCAAGACCGGCGAGCTGTCCGGGGAAACAGTGGTCGCCTACTTCAACAAGCCAGGCGCCGCATCCTCTGACACCCGCATCTGGACCTATGACGCGGCGGTGGTGAAGCTCACCGGCATCCCGGAGGATGCCCAAGTGGAGCTGCTGGACTACCCCGGCGACCGGGTGGACTTCTACGAAGGGGCCACCGTGGGCGTTCTGAAAGAAGCCTATGGGGACATTCCCGCCGGTACCCTGGTGATTTTGGGTACCTACCGGGGCGACCCTGTGTACAACTATGTGGAGATTGAGGCCCGGTACAGCACCACCCCCGAGGCCGGTGCAGTGACCACCATCGAGCGCCCCATAGACGGTGAGGTGTATCTACTGGCCGAAATCCCCGCCGACGGCGCGGTCAGCGACACCAGCGACGGCTTCTTCCTCTTTGTACCCAATCTGGAGCGCGAGAAGGAGCTCAATCAGCAGAGCGGCGTTACCGATGACTATCCGCTGGAGATTCGGGCCAACTTCTACCGCACCGACCGGCCCAACGACCCCAGCAGCAAGCGCCTCACCAGCCAGACCCTGTGGCTGAGCTTCCCCGAGGGCGGCGAGGACCACTCCTTCCCCCTCATTGAGCTCATTGGAAACGAATAACCCAAACAAGAAGGAGAACAAACGTGAAACGACTTCCCTTTTTCTCCCGGTGTTTGGCCCTGGCGCTGGCGGTCAGCCTGCTGACCGCCCCCGCCGCCTGGGCCGCATCCGCCGCCCCCCAGCTGGTGCTGTCCACGCAGGGGGCAGCCACCAGCCAGACGGTGGGCCTCACCGGCCTGCCGGCGGACACAGGGAGCCTCCAAATCACCCTAAACCTCTCCGAGGGCGGCACTTCCTACACCTATGTGCCCGACAGCAGCCTGAACGCCGACGGGCTCTATACCACCTATAAGCAAAACGGCAGCGCCGTCACCCTCTATCTCACCGCCAAGAGCGGTACTCTCACGCAGAACGGTGCCCTCACGCTGGGCACCCTCACCTCCGGTACTCCCTTCACGGTAAAGGGGGCGTCCGGGTTTAAGTCGCTGGACAGCGCATCCTCTGAGACCCTCTTCCCCACCGTGGGGGACAACTCCTCCAACCAGGGCAATCCCAGCGGCGGAAGCACCGGCGGCGGGAATAACCATTCCGACGACAGCGGCAGCACCTCCACCTGGTCCATCACCCTCTCCCAGGCCACTGGGGGCACCCTGACTTCCAGTGTGGCGCGGGCGGCTCAGGGCGCCACTGTCACCCTCACCGCCGCCCCGGAGAGCGGCTATGTGCTGAAAACCCTGACGGTGACCACCGCTGCGGGGAAAAACGTCTCTCTCAGCAGCCAGGGGAATGGCCGCTACACCTTCACCATGCCCGCCGCCAAAGTGACTGCCACCGCGGCCTTTGCCCCGGAGAGCACCGCCCCCACCTATCCCTTTACCGATGTGCCCCCCGGGGTGTGGTATGAGGAGGCGGTCCACTATGTATATGACCAGGGCCTCATGGCGGGCACCAGCGAGGACACCTTTGCCCCGGAGCTGACCACCAGCCGCGGCATGATTGTCACCATTCTCTACCGCCTGGAGGGCAGTCCCGCCGTCACCAGCGGTACCACCTTCACCGATGTGGAGCAGAACTCCTGGTACACTGCCGCAGTGGCCTGGGCCAGCTCCAAGGGCATTGTCTCCGGCTACGGCGAGGGCAAGTTCGGCCCCACCGACCCCATCACCCGGGAGCAGATGGCGGCGATTCTCTGCCGCTACGCCGGGTACAAGGCCCTGGACACCACCAAGCAGGCGGATTTGACTGCCTTTACCGATGCCGGACAGGTGGCCCCCTATGCGGAGGCGGCCATGGGCTGGGCGGTGGAGACTGGGCTGATTACCGGCACCAGCACCACCACCCTCTCCCCCGCAGGGTCCGCCACCCGGTCGCAGGCGGCTCTCATCCTGATGCGCTTTTCCGGCCTCTTCCAATAATCCGATTTGCACCCCAAAAAAGGGGAGCGGAGAGGGGAACGTTTTGTTCCCCTCTCCGCTTTTTCTTTCCCCAATTTCTTGTCACTGAGCAAAATCAGATGCTATCCGCGCAGGACACCTCTTGTCCCCTGTCGGTTTGGGGCGTATAATGGCAGTATTAGGCACTCCCCATCCCTGCATTCTCGCTTGGAGCTCTGTCCAAGGGAGAACTTCCCCCGCACATCAACAGCGCCCGGCAAATAGGCCGGAAACCCGCCTCGGTGTGTGACGCTGGCGGGCCTGCGCAGAGGAGGACGTGTTATGTTTTGTACCCAGTGCGGTCGGTCCATTGCTGACAACTCCCAGTTCTGCCCCTATTGCGGCGCCCGGGCGGTGCCGCCCAGCCCACCATCCCAACCTCCGGTTTCACCGCCCCAGCCACCCCAGCCGCCTGCTCCCCAGGAGGGGGACACCATCCCCTTCCAGCCCAACACCCCCGCTGTCCAGACACAGGCCCCTCCCCCCTCCGTTCCGCCCATTCCCCCGCAGCCGGAGGACCCGCAGCCCCCCACGCCCAAGAAGCGCCGCCCCCTGCTCCTGGCCGGTGCGGCCTGTCTGGCTCTTGTGGTGGTAGCGGGCGGCGTGTTCGCCTTTTATACCCTGTCCCGGCAAAACGCCGCCCGGCAGGCCGCTCAGGAGGGGGCGGACGCCTTAGCCGACGGCGACTACGAGCAGGCGGTGGAGTCCTATGAGAAGGCCCTGGAATACCGCCCCAATGATGTGGAGCTCTCCCTGGATTTGGCCCGGGCCTGTCTCCTCAACGGGGAGAGCCGAGACGCCCGCCAAGCGCTGGAGGACCTCTCCCTTTCCGAAAGTGATGAAAACTTCCAGGCCTTCCAGCAGCTCCAAGCCCTGGCCGCGCTGGGGGAGGATGTGACGGTCAACACCGACGCCTTCCCCACGGTGCAGTTGGAGCTGCCGCTGGAGAGCGGAAGTCCCTTCCCGCTGACTGCGGACAATCTCACCCTTTCCGAAGGGGACAACCAGCGCTCCATTCAGTCGGTGGAGACCTCCGACGATTCCGCCCTCATCACCTACCTCTCAGAGGAGAGCAGCGTCAGCGAGGAGGCGCGCAGCCTGGACCTCTCCCTCTCGGCGGCGGATGTGACCCTCCACCGCTCGGCGGACTACCTCACCCCCCACTTTGACCCGGCCCAGCTCCGCTTGGTCTCTACCGATGTGAGCCAGTACCCCATCGTACGGGCCTACTTCCAGGTTACAGACGAGGCCACAGGGGAGACCCTCTCCGGCCTCACTCAGCGCTCCTTCCAGATTACCGAGCAGGTCTCCGGCGGGGAATATCTGGCCCGCACCGTCCGCTCCGCCGCCCCGCTGGAGGGGAACGGCGGGCTGAACATTAATCTGGTGGCGGACAAGAGCGACAGTATCAGCCTTCAGGACATGGAAAAAATCCAGTCGGTGATGGGCCAGTTTGTCAACCAGCTCCACTATGAGCTGGGCGACCAAGCGGAGGTTCTGGCCTTTGATTCCATTGTCCAGCAGATGTGCTACTACACCAGCGACACCTCGCTGCTGGTCAACGGCATCAACTCCATGTCCACCGACGGGCGGACCGCCCTCTATAACGCCCTCTACGACGGTGTGACCCACTCCGCCCTCCAGGGCGGCGCCCGGTGTGTCATCGCCTTTACCGACGGCATGGACAACGAGAGCACTTACACCCCTCAGGAGATTATCTCCTATGCCCAGACCCAGCAGGTCCCCATCTATATCATCGGCGTGGGCAGTCAGGTGGAGGCGTCCACCCTGCGCACCATCGCCCAGAGCACCGGCGGGCGGTATTGGTACATTGACGATTTGTACGACCTCCAGGCCATCTTCCAGCAGGTATACACCGAGCAGAAGGAGCTCTATGTGGTGGAGTACGAGAGCGACAGCGCCGCCGGGCGCTACGCCCCCCGCACGCTGGATGTCCAGGTGTCGGGAGACGGACACCGGGCCTCCGCCTCGGTAAACTTTACCCCCGCCCGCAGCGTCAACGACAGCGCCCCCGCCGGGGACGGTTCCCGCTATCAGATTTTCGCCGAGGCGCTGAGCTGGGAGGCCGCCTCCCGCAAGTGTCAGGAGATGGGCGGACATCTGGCCACCATCACCTCTCAGGCGGAGATGGACCAAATTACCCAAATGGCGGACGCCCAGGGGTTGCGGTATCTCTGGCTGGGGGGCTACACCTCCTATGACGACGGCGGGAATGTGTTTGGCCACTGGGTCACCGGCGAACCCTTCTCCTACCAGGCCTGGGGCCCCGACGAACCCTCCCGGGTGGACCAGGACGGTGCCAACGAGTGGTACATCATGCTGTGGAACATTGAGAGCATGGGGGGCTGGAACTGGAACGACCAGCGCAATGACCCGGCGGCTGTGGTGCCCACCATGGCCAAAACCATGGGTTATGTCTGCGAATTTGAATCCTGACAGGAGGTTTTGACCATGAATCCACCCTCCCGCGCCCCACGGATTGTGCGCATGGTGCTGTGTACCATCGTGGTATTGGCGGTGGCGGCTCTGGCGGTGTGGGCGGGCCGTCAGGCCATCTCCACCCTCTCCCCCGGTCCGTCCCCCGTCCCCACCGCTTCCGCCTCTCTGTCGGTAGTGCCCCCCACGCCGGAGCCCTCCGGCACCGGGGCAGCGGACCCAACCCCGGCGGCAGACCCGGACGCTCAGCTCCGCGCCCAGGCGGAGACACTTCTCGCAAACATGTCCCTCCACGAGAAGGTCTGTCAGCTCTTTGTGGTCTATCCCGAGGCTATCACCGGCGTCAGCGCCACTGTCTCCGCCGGAGAGCGCACCCGGAAGGCGTTGGAGGAGTACCCGGTGGGGGGCTTCCTCTACGATAGAAAGAATATGGTGAGCCAGGAACAGCTGCGCACCATGCTTACCGCCGTGCAGAGCTACTCCAAAATTCCCCTCATCCTCACCTGTGACGAGGAGGGCGGGCGGGTAAACCGCCTTATGGCCACGGTGGGCACCACCTGGGTAGGGCCTATGCTGGACTACAAGGATAAGGGGACGGACACCGCCTTTACAAACGCCAAGACCATTGCCACAGACCTGGTCTCCTGCGGATTCAACACCGACATGGCCCCGGTGGCGGATGTGTGGTCCAACCCGGCCAACACCGTCATTGGGGACCGGGCGTACAGCGATGACTTCAATCAGGCTGCCCAGCTGGTGGCCTCCGCGGTGGAGGGCTTCCACGCCGGGGGTGTGGCCACTGCCCTCAAACACTTCCCCGGCCACGGCAACACCTCCGCCGACTCCCACGATGGGGCGGTATATGTGGATCGCACCCTGGAGGAGCTGCGGAAGGAGGAGCTGGTCCCCTTCCAGGCGGGGATTGACGCGGGGAGCGATCTGGTGATGGTGGGGCACCTCATTGTCTCCGACATTGACGACCAGCCCGCCCCCTTCTCCTACGCCATTGTCACCGAGCTTCTGCGGGAAGAGATGGGCTTTGACGGGGTGGTCATTACCGACGGACTCCAGATGCAGGCCATGACGGACACCTACTCCAGCGCGGAAATCGCCCTCAAGGCGGTGGCGGCGGGGGTGGATCTCCTGCTGTGCCCCTCCGATTTGGAGAGCGCTGTTGACGCCCTCACCCAGGCAGTGGAGGACGGTACCCTCACCATGGATCGCCTGGACGAGAGCGTGCTGCGCATTCTCACCCTCAAGCTGGAGCGGGGGCTCTTCTCCGAAAATTAGAGCATCCTTGTCACTCTATCTGCTCTGAATTGTTATAAATTCTAGGTATACCCCCCTTTGCGCTCCATTTTATCATCCAATTTTACGGTAGAAACGCTCTTGCAGGGGGAAACAGTTGGCATTATAATGAGAATGTGGTCCAGCAGAAGTCCTGTCCGCTGTGATCACCCCACAACATATGCGATCGGCCGGTCCATGCGGCCGCGAAGGAGGTTCCTATCATGTTTTTTGGCAAGAAGAAAAATGTGGCTCCTGTGGAGCCCCAGCTGGTTGCCCCGATGACCGGCGAATATATCAACATTGCGCAGGTCCCCGACCCCGTCTTTTCCAAGAAGGTGCTGGGGGACGGTGTGGCCGTCATGCCCACCGAAGGTCTGGTGATGGCGCCCATCAGCGGCAAGATCATCAGCGTGGCGGACACCAAGCACGCCTTTGCCCTCCAGGCGGACGGCCTGGACATCCTCATCCACATCGGCCTGAACACCGTGGAGCTGGCTGGCGAGGGCTTTGAGCCCATGGTGAAGGCGGGCGACGTTGTGAGCGTGGGCGACCCCATCTGCCGGGTGGATCTCAACTTGATCCGCTCCCAGGGCTACGCTCTCTACACCCCCATTGTCATCACCAACATTGACGCAGTGAAGGAGCTCACCACCCACCCCGGTACCGGCACCGCCGGTCAGACCGTGGTGTTGGAGTATGTGAAGTAAAGCAGCTTTGGCGCAAAACAGGGCCGTTGCAGAAGGGAACTTCTGCAACGGCCCTTGTTTCTTGTCGCTTGTAGACAGCCACTTCAACCTCTGGGGCGCTCCGCCCGGCCAAGCCGGGAGGATTTTGTGCTCGCCGCACAAGGCCGCCTACTCGGCGGGAGCACCCTGCGCGGGTGGCGCCCGGTTTCTTTTCGCGGAAAAGAAACCGGGAAAAGAAAAGGCGGAGAGGGGAACTTCTCGTTCCCCTCTCCACTCCCCTCCAAAAGGGCGGCCTTTTTCGGGGGCCGCCCCATTTT
>DXDX01000091.1 GCA_019115265.1 Candidatus Flavonifractor merdigallinarum
CGCCGAGGTGGGCGTGCTGCCCCGGACCCACGGCTCCGGCCTCTTCACCCGGGGCCAGACCCAGGTGCTCTCCGTCTGCACCCTGGACACCCTCTCCGCCAACCAGAAGCTGGACACCATCTGGGAGGAGACGGAGAAGCGGTATATGCACCACTACAACTTCCCCTCCTACTCGGTGGGCGAGGCCCGGGGCGCCCGGTCCACCAACCGCCGGGAGTACGGCCACGGCGCTCTGGCGGAGCGGGCTCTGGAGCCTGTCATCCCCAGCGTGGAGGACTTCCCCTACGCCATCCGTGTGGTGTCTGAGGTCCTGAGCTCCAATGGCTCCACCTCTCAGGGCTCCATCTGCGGATCCACCCTGGCCCTTATGGACGCGGGCGTGCCCATCAAGGCCCCGGTGGCCGGCATCTCCTGCGGCCTCATCCAGGACGACAACGGCGGTTTCACCACCTTCATTGACATCCAGGGCGTGGAGGACTTCCACGGCGAGATGGACTTTAAGGTGGCGGGCACCAAGAAGGGCATCACCGCCATTCAGATGGACCTGAAGAACGACGGCCTCTCCCATGCAATCATCAAGGAGGCGCTGGAGATCACCAAGGACGCCCGCTTTGCCATTCTGGACGAGATTATGCTGCCCTGCATTGCGGAGCCCCGCCCCGAAGTGGCACCCACCGCCCCCAAGATGGTGAAGATGAAGATTGATGTGGACAAGATCCGCGAGGTCATCGGCTCCGGCGGCAAGGTCATCCAGAAGATCTGCGCGGACACCGGCGCCAAGATTGACATTGAGGACGACGGCACCATCTATATTGCCGGTGAGAACGCCGAGAGCTGCGACGCCGCCAAAAAGATCATTGAGACTATCGTCTTTGTGCCCCAGGTAGGCCAGCTGTACTATGGCAAGGTGGTCCGCATCTTGCAGTTCGGCGCCTTTGTGGAGCTGGCTCCCGGCAAGGACGGCATGGTCCACATCTCCAAGCTGGCCGACCACCGGGTGGAAAAGGTGGAGGATGTGGTCAACATCGGGGACATGATTTGGGTCAAGGTCACCGACATTGACGAGAAGGGCCGCGTGAACCTCTCCTATAAGGACGCTCTGAAGGAAATCAAGGCCAAAAAGGCCGCCGGTGAGAGCGTGAAGTAAGATAAAATCCCCCGCTTTGGAGGTCTGCTCCAAAGCGGGGGTTCTTTTGTCCAGATGAAGTGGAGATGCTGTCTGTCATCCATGCAGAGGAATGCGCACTCCGGCCACCATCAAATAGTCCAAATCCTCCAATTCCACCGGCTCCTCCAAAATAAAGCGGGTGTAGACAATATCCTTCTGCATATCCTTGGTAACACACATGTCAGTCATCAGCGGTACTTGGTTTCCATTCCGATCAAAAAGCTTCACATTAGTCAGCCAGCCGCTCTGCACATACAGGCGCTGATAGGTCACCACAATGCCCATTTGGGAGACCTCCACCTGCTCCACATGGAACTTGTCCACCGTCTGGTCCACAACAACGGTCTGCTGCTCGACCTGCTCCAGCGTGACCGGCAGCTCCCAAGTTCCCTGGACCACAGCCCCCGGCCCAGAATAGCCCCCATCCACATAAAAGCCCGATATCTGTTCCCAGGACACCTGGGTCAGGCGGGGATAGGCCAGATCCACACCGTGTTCCAACTCTGTACAGATGGAATTTTCCTGATAGAGATTCTGGTCTGGGTAAAGCTGGTTCTGTGGGACGATAAACAAATACCGTCCCAGTCCATAGCCCTCCCCAAAATCAAGCCGGATGTGGAAGAGCCCATCAGCATCAAAGCCCATGGCCGAGAGGAATACCCCCTCCGCAATCTCTTGGGGATTTTCACCAGGCAGGAGCACCGTTGTACCGTTCACCGTGGTGGATACTTTCTGCAACTTCTCGGGACGGGGAAGTTGTACCTGCATAGTTCGGCTGGCGGAGTCAAAACCGGACACCTCCAGTGTCAAAGGAGCCGAAGCGTCCACACCCACCAAGCTGGCCTCCACCAGAATCTGATTGGCCTCCTCGTCATAAGAGAGTACCTCACAGCCCAGTGCTGAGCCATTTCCTACCAGTTCGCCCTTGAGCTCGGCACTCACCCGGGTAAGTTCACCAAAACGCCCGCCGGTGAGATCCGTGGCGGTAAAATAAACCTTCGCCTCATAGCCATCGCTGAGGCTGCCCACCAGGCGCACCTCAACGTCCTGCTCTGTGAGGCTCCCCTCCGCAGGGACGGCTAGAGGGGCAAACACACCCAGTTGATTCTGGAGAGCCTGCCAAACAGTGGGCCCTGCGGCCACAGTGGACAGCGCCAGCACCCCGCACACCACCGCGGCCAGCACCATGTTTCGGCCAAAGCAAAGAGGAGTGCCGCGGCGGCAGAGCCAGTACCGCCTCCACTACCCCGCCGCGCTCCGGCTCCTCCGGGGCGGACAGGCCCTCCGCTAGCGGCTCCTCCCGTCTCCGCCAAGGGGCTCGAAACAGGTCATTGGCGCAGTTGGCCGCCACATGCAAAAGCCAGGCCTTGGCGTGCTCCTCACTGGAAAACTCCGGTCGGGCACGCAGCAGGCGGAGAAACACCTCCTGCATCACATCCTCCGCATCCGCTCGGGAGGCGGTCCGGGCGTAGGCCAGACGAAAGACCGCCGGACCATAGCGCCGCGCCAGTGCCTCCGGTGTCTGCCAGGCTGTCTCCACCATCATCCCCTCCTTTCTAACCTTAACACGGTTGGATGGTCCCTTTGGTTCCCAAAGAAGGAAGAAAATTTTGCGGATGAAATGGGCAGTCTTGCCCGGCCAAACCGGGGGAGTTTTTGCCCTCGCCGGGCGGGCACCCTACGCGGGTGGCGCCCGATTTCTTTTCGCGGAAAAGAAACCGGGGAAAGAAAAGGCGGAGAGGGGAACTTCTCGTTCCCCTCTCCACTCCCCTCCAAAAGGGCGGCCTTTTTATGGGGCCGCCCCATTTT
>DXDX01000092.1 GCA_019115265.1 Candidatus Flavonifractor merdigallinarum
CTTTCCCACCGCTTTCTTTGGCAAAGAAAGCGGTGCGCCACCCGCGCAGGGTGCCCGCGCGGCGAGCTCAAAAATCCTCAGCTTGGCTGGGCACTTTGTGTGAGGAAATTACAGCGTCTCCAGGAAGCGCAGGAATGCCGCTTTCCCTTCTTCGGTACGCTTGTACACGCCTGCATGCTCCAATACCTGAGCAAAGACCAGCCCAGTTTCTTTTTCCACAATCTCCAGGGCATTTTCCCGGGTGATGGTGTACTTGCCCCGAAAACCCTCCGCCCAGTCCGCGTGGGAGGCGGTGAGGGGGTCAGAGCGCAGATCGGAGCCGTCCACCAGCTTGTCCGCGACAGCGGCCAGCTCCGTTTTCAGCCGGGCGGGGAGCACCGCCAAACCCATAACCTCAATGAGGCCGATGTTCTCCTTCTTGATGTGGTGGAGCTCAGCGTGGGGGTGGTAGAGGCCCAGGGGGTGCTCTTTGGTGGTGAGATTGTTGCGCAGCACCAAATCCAGCTCATAGTCCGCCCCACGGCGGCGGGCGATGGGGGTGATGGTGTTGTGGGGCTCACTGTCCGTCTCGGCCAGAATCATGGCCGCCTCGTCGGTGTATCCCCGCCAGGCCTGGAGGATGTGGTCGGCCAAATCAATGAGCCGCTGGGGGTCGGCGGCGGTGAGGCGCACCACCGACATGGGCCACTTCACAATACCCGCCTTCACATCCTCATAGCCGGGTAAGGTGAAGGGGGTCTCCACCGGAGCCTTTTCCATGGCGAAGGTGTACCGCCCGCCCTGGAAGTGGTCGTGGGCCAGGATGGAGCCGCCCACAATGGGCAAATCCGCGTTGGAACCCACAAAATAGTGGGGGAACTGGCCCACAAAGTCCAGGAGCTTGGCAAAGCAGGCCCGGTCAATCTTCATAGGGGTGTGGACGCTGTTGAGACAGATGCAGTGCTCATTGTAGTAGACATACGGGGAGTACTGCAAGAACCAGGGGGAGCCGTGGATGGTGATGGGGACAATGCGGTGGTTCTGCCGGGCGGGGTGGTTCACCCGGCCCGCGTACCCCTCATTCTCGGCGCACAGCTGGCACCGGGGATAGGCCGAGGCGGGCAGGTTGCGGGCGGCGGCGATGGCCTTGGGGTCCTTCTCCGGCTTGGAGAGGTTGATGGTGATGTCCAGCTCGCCGTACTCGGTGGGGGCCTTCCACTGCATATCCTTGGCGATGCGGTCCCGGCGGATGTAGTTGGTATCCTGACTAAACTGGTAGTACCAGTCCGTGGCCTTCTTGGCATCCTCCGCCCGGAGGGCCTGGAATTTTTCAATCACCTGAGCGGGGCGGGGAGTGAGCACCCCCATCAGCTTGGTGTCAAAAAGGTCCCGGTATACAATGGAGTTTTCCTCCAGCACCCCGCGGGCATAGGCGTCGTCCACCAGCCGGTCCAGCACAGCGGGCAAATCCACCTCGCCCACGTCCTCCCCGGTGGGGGCGTAGCTGTCCAGCTTCAGCGCCTCCAGAAGGGCGTTGGCGGCCCAAATCTTCTCGCAGGGCTGAATGAGCTCCTTGCGCAGGGCGTAGGTGAGCAGCTGTTCAATGGCGCGGTCTACCATGCCTCAGCCCTCCTCAAACCCGTGGGGATGGGTGTTGTGCCACTGCCAGGCGGTGGAGAGGATGGTGTTGAGGTCGTTGTACTTGGGTTTCCAGCCCAGGACGGACACCGCCTTCTCGGAAGAGGCGATGAGCTGGGCGGGGTCTCCGGCCCGGCGTGGGGAGGTGACCGCAGGGATGGGGTGGCCAGTGACCGCCCGGGCAGCGTCAATGACCTCCTTGACGGTGAAGCCCACGCCGTTGCCCAGGTTAAAGACATTGTTGTCCCCACCCTTGAGGAGGTAGTCCAGGGCCAGAATGTGGGCCTGGGCCAAATCGGTGACGTGGATGTAGTCCCGCACACAGGTGCCGTCCTTGGTGGGGTAGTCGTCGCCAAAGATGCTGATCTGCTTCCGGGTGCCGTTGGCCACCTGGAGAATGATGGGGATGAGGTGGGTCTCCGGGTCGTGGGCCTCCCCGATGGCCCCGGAGGGGTGGGCGCCGCAGGCGTTGAAGTAGCGCAGGGCCACATATTTGAGGCCGTGGGCCTGGGAAACCCAGCTCATCATGTGCTCCATGGACAGTTTGGTCTCGCCGTAGCAGTTGGTGGGGACGGTTTTGTCGCTCTCCAGAATGGGCACCCGCTCCGGCTCGCCGTAGGTGGCGGCGGTGGAGGAAAAGACAATCTTGTCCACTCCGTGGGCCACCATGGACTGGAGGAGCACCATGGTGCCGTGGAGGTTGTTGTCATAGTATTTCAGAGGGTCGGACATGGACTCCCCCACCTGGGAGGAGGCGGCGAAGTGGATGACGCCCTCAATGTGCTCGGCCTGGAACAGGGTATCCAGGGCCCCGCGGTCCCGGATGTCCAGCTGATAGAAGCGGGCCTTGGGGTGGACCGCCGCCCGGAAGCCGGTGAGGAGGTTGTCCGCCACCACCACGTCGCGCCCAGCGTCAATGAGCTCGTAGACCGTGTGGGAGCCGATGTACCCAGCTCCGCCCAAAACCAGAATCGCCATAACAAGAACACCCTTTCTTAAAACAGATTAAGTATGGAATCAGTCGTTTGCGTACACCACGCAGCCGCCCACCGGACGGATGCGCAGCACATGGCACATGCCGCTGCCCAGCAAATTTTCCATGGTGCTGCGGAAGTGCTCCAGGCGGTCATTGGGCACAAAGGCCTGAATGGTGCCGGCGAAGCCGCCGCCGTGGATGCGCACCGCACCCTGACCGCCCAGGGCCTCCTGCGCCACTGCCAGGGAGAGGGCCACCGCCTGTTCCTTGGGGTCGGTACCGGCGATGACATTCTGGAGGAACTCCGCTGAGGAGCGCCCCGACTCGTTCACCAGGTCCAAAAAGCGCTGGAACTGGCCCGCGGCCAGGGCGTCCGCCTCTTCCGCTGCCCGCCGGTCATCGTGGAAGAAGTGGATGGCCCGCAGGATGGCCCGGTCTCCCACCTGAGCCCGCAGGGAGGCCAGCTCCGCCCAGAAGCGTTTCTGGTCCACATCCCGCAGCACAGTCTGCCCAAAGTACGCGGCCACCTGGCCCATCTCCTGGGGAATGGAGGCGTAGTCGTCGGTGAGGTCGGCGTGACAGGAGCCGGTGTCCACAATACACAGGGCGTACCCGCACTGGTCGAAGTCGAAGTCGATGCGCCGCACCACCGGGGCGGCGGGGTCGGCAAAGTCGATGGCCACCGCGCTGCCCACGGCGGAGGCGGCCTGGTCCATCAAACCGCAGGGCTTGCCGAAGTAGACATTCTCCGCCTTCTGACCAATCTGAGCCAGCTCCATGGGGGTGAGGGCGTCGGCACAGAAGAGGTGGTTGAAGATGTTGCCCACCAGCACCTCATAGGCGGCGGAGGAGGAGAGGCCGGAGCCGGAGAGCACATTGGAAGTGACGTAGGCGTCAAAGCCGCCCACCGCCTTGCCCCGCTGGACAAAACCGGCGGCCACCCCCCGCACCAGGGCGGCGGAGGTGTTTTTCTCTTCGGGCACCACATCCAGACAGCTCAGGGAGACCTCCAGCGGGGCGTACCCCTCGGAGTGGATGCGCACCGTGTTCCCGCCGTTGGGGCCGGCGCAGGCCAGGGTGTCCAAATCCACGCTGCCGCAGAGGACATGGCCGTGCTGGTGGTCGGTGTGGTTGCCGCCGATTTCAGTGCGGCCCGGACCGCTGAAGAGGGCGGCGGGGGCGCTGCCGTCGGGGGAGAAGGCCGCCTGGAAGCCCTTGGCGGCCTGGGTGGCCCGCTGGCGGGCCAAAGTCAGAACGTCCGGGTCGCCGCTGGGGGCATAGAGAGCTGTGAGACATGGGTCGCAGGTTCCGTCAGACAGGCGCTGGAGCAGCTGCTGGAGAGATTGCATAGTCCTCACCTCATTTTGATTTCTGATTTCTGGGGTCAGTATACTAAATTTTTAGTAAAAATTCAAGGGGGGCGCAAAAATTTTTTTACCGGCGTTTTGGGGCGGGGCCGTCGCTCTGGCGGAGCACCAGGGTAGGGGGGAGGACCGCCTGCTGCGGGAGGGTGCGCACCGGCGCTTTTCCCCCTACCGAGGCCCGCTGCACCAGCAGACGCAGGGCGGTGCGCACCATCTCCTCCACTGGGGCGGAGATAGAGGTGAGGGGCGGGTCCAGCAGGGCCGAGCGGGGGGTGTTGTTGAAGGACACCACTGAGCAGTCCTCCGGCACCGACCACCCCGCCTCTTTCAGCGCCCGGACCGCCCCCACAGCGCTCTCCTCATTGGCACACAGCAGGGCGGTGGGGCGCTGCCCCTCCTCCAACGCAGCGTGAACGGCCTGAGCGGCGGCGGCGGCCTCCATGGGGCAGTCCAGCAGCGCGGCATGGTCTCCCAGCCCGGCCTGTTCCATCCAGGCGAGGTAACTGGCCCGCCGTGCCTCGGGGGCGGCGGAAGTGCTGTACCGCCGGTGGTCGGGGCCCAAAAAGGTGATGTCCTGGTGCCCCAAAGCCCGCAGATGCTCCAGAGCCAGACGGATGCCCAGCCCGTAGTTGAGGACCACCGAGTCGAAGCGGCTCTCGTCCGGGGAGGCGTCCAGAAAGACGGTGTTGGGGGAGAAGGCGGCCAGCGTCTCCACTTGCGCGGGGGAGAACTCCCCCACCGCCACAATGCCGTCCAGCCCGTCCCCCTCCGGGGGGAGATAGGTGTCTCCCAGGGCGGGGATGGGGAGGCAGATGTACCGCTGTTCCAGACACTGACGGCGGACCAGCCCCCCCAGATAGAGAAAGTAGGGGTCGTCCAGCTGCTGCTCCGGGGTAAGCCGCTCGGCCAGGCCGATGCGCAGCAGACTTTTGGGGGCCCGGCCCCGTCGGCTCTTGGTGGCGGCGTAGTTGAGCCGCCCCGCCTCCTCTAAAACCCGCTGACGGGCTTCGTCGCTGACCGAGAGGGCGGGGTCCCCGCTGAGGATGCGGGAGATGGTGGCGGGGGAGTACCCGGTGCGCTGGGCCAGCTCCTTCAGTGTAGCCATAGGGTGCCTCCTTAATTTTAGTAAAAATAGTTTACACCCTTATGCGGCATTTGGCAAGGGAAAACAGGCGCTATCAAATGGGCGTTCTGCCCGGCCAAGCTGGGAGGTTTTTGTGCTCGCCGCGCGGGCCGCCAGCCCGGCTCGGGTACCCTGCGCGGGTGGCGCCCGATTTCTTTTCGCAGAAAAGAAACCGGGGAAAGAAAAGGCGGAGAGGGGAACTTCTCGTTCCCCTCTCCACTCCCCTCCAAAAGGGCG
>DXDX01000093.1 GCA_019115265.1 Candidatus Flavonifractor merdigallinarum
GCAAAATACGGAATGGGGTATTTTGTAAAAAAATATTCGGAGTATGGACTTTACAGCGAAACATGGGCTGGCTTCGTATTTATGGTAGTGGTCCTGGTGATTGTGATGCAGCTATTTGAGCGGCTGAAGAGTCATTTGTTGAAGTGGACCACCCACTAAACCCCATAGAGAAAGGACTTCTGACGATGAAAATTACCAAAATTGATATCATGCTGATAGACATGGACGCTCCGGACAACCCTGGCTGGCAGCCCATTGTCTGCCGCGTTTACACAGATGTGGGGATTTATGGTGACGGCGAGGCCGCCCTAGCCTATGGCCGGGCGCATCGTGCCGCGTTCGGTATGATTCAGGACCTGGCTGAGCTGGTCATTGGTATGGACCCGCTGGAAAACGAGGTCATCTGGGAAAAGCTGTACAAGTCCACCTTCTGGGGGCAGAATGGCGGTCCTGTCGTATTTGCCGGCATCTCTGCGCTGGACATCGCCCTGTGGGATATCAAGGGGAAGTACTTCCAGGTTCCGGTATACCGTTTGCTGGGCGGCAAGATGCACGATCGTCTGCGCTGCTATGCAAGCCAGCTCCAGTTCGGCTGGGGAAGCCGGAAAACTCCGGCCTGCTCTATCGAGGACTATGTCAACAATGCCCGGAAGGCTGTCGAAGAAGGATACGACGCCATCAAGATTGATTTCTTTACCTTCTCCCCGGACGGACATCGCTTCAACCATGAGGAGACCACCCGGATGCAGACCCCCGAGCGCGTCAATATGGTTATCAGCCGTCTGGCCGCGGTGCGGGAAGCGGTGGGTCCGAATGTAGATATTATTATGGAAAACCACTCCTACATCGATGCCCAGGTCGCAGTCCAGCTGGGCCGTCTTGCGGAACCCTATGGGGTCGTGTTCTTCGAGGAGCCCACCACGCCCAACCCCAAAATGAATAAGTTCGTCGCCGACCGTGTGAAGCTCCCCATTGCCCAGGGCGAGCGCATCTATACCCGCTGGGGCTATGCCCCCTATTTTGAGGATGGCTCCATTCAACTGATTCAGCCGGATATTGGAAACTGCGGCGGCATCACCGAGGCGAAAAAGATCTGTGACATGGCCCATGTATACGACGTGGGCGTACAGGCCCATGTCTGCGCCGGTCCTCTCTCCACCGCCGCGGCCCTCCACCTGGAAACCGCCATACCCAATTTTACCATCCATGAGCACCATGTTTATAACCGCTACGACTACAACCGCAGGCTGTGCATCTACGATTATCAGCCCGTGAACGGTTACTTTACAGTCCCTGAACTCCCTGGTCTGGGGAATGAGCTTTCCGATTACTGCTTTTCCCACAGCACCAAGGTCACCATTTCGTAAAGACTGCCCGGTTAGAAAAGGCAAAATTTTGCCGCCATCCCCATACACAGGTATGGAGATGGCGGCATTCTTATGTACAGGCGGATTTCGCGGCTACCTTCCCGCTTTCGTTACGCTTAGAGCTGAAACGCCGGTCGCTGACCATACAGACAAAACCGCCGCAGGCCGTGTTGGCGCTGGCATCCAAGCTACGGATCAATTTGGCCGCTTCACTGTCATGGTTTTTAAATACCAACTTTAACCGTGCAGAGCGGACTCCGGAAGCCCCTGCACAATCCGGCGGTCTTCCTGCTTGGTGTGCCGGAGCATCAGCTCGATCATGCGGCCCACATGGACCGCCGACTCCACGCTGCACTTGGTCTTGATGAGCCGGTCCAGAGCGAAGGCCATATCCTTCAGATAATTCTGGTGGAATCTGTGGTGCGACTCCAGCCCCGCCACATGGTACTTCTGCATAATGGCTTCCTCGTTGGCAAAATGCTCCGCCAGGAATCTCTGCAAATCGTCGCAGGCGCTTTGCAGCTGCGGGATATCCAGGTTGCTGTTGCTTCCCTCCCGGCAAATGCTCACAACCCGGTTCATCTTCTCCATCATCGTGCGATGTTCGTTGTCGATGGGGGCATAGCCTAGGATGTGCTCATCCTCCAGCTTGTAGCGGCGGAAGGCCCGCTCCAATGTCATGGCTTTGTAGCCCTCCTGCTGCTTGGCATTGCGCACTTCCTTCATCAAATCCTTGTTGATCTGGAAGCTCCACATCAGCTCATTCATATAGGCAGCCTGAGACGACAGCTTTTCGCTGGCTGCGGCACTGTTGGCGCTGGCGTTGGAGTTCTGCTGCACCACAATGGAGATCTGCTCAATCCCCAGATTGACCTGCTGGATGGACTGGCCCTCCTGCTCAATGATTTCACTGATGCTGGCAATGCGCTCCAGCACCTGCTCCACCATGTGGGTGGCCTCGTCCATGCTGGTGGCGGCGTCCTTGGCGATAACCGATCCGCGCTCCACAGCTTTGATGGAGCGCTGGATGAGCGTGGTGGTCTCCTGCGCCGCCTGGGCGGATTTAGCGGCCAGAGAGCGCACCTCATCGGCCACAACCGCAAAGCCTTTGCCCGCCTCTCCGGCGCGGGCCGCCTCCACCGCGGCGTTGAGGGCGAGGATATTGGTCTGGAAGGCAATGTCCTCAATGGTCTTGGTAATCTTGCCGATTTCCTCCGCGCTGCTGGTAATCTCCTTCATGGCGTCCAGCATCTGGCGCATCTGGTGGTTGCTCTCCTCGGTCTTTTTCCCGGCCATATCGGCCCCTTCCCGGGCGCTCTGGGCGGCCGCGATATTCTCCTTGGAGCCAGCGGCAATGCTGTTGATGGTGGCAGACAGCTCTTCCACCGCCCCCGCCTGCTCCACAGCGCCCTGGGCCAGCTCCTGGGCCCCCTCAGACAGCGCGCGGGCACTGTCCGAAATATCGTCGGTGGTGGCGGTGATATTGGCAATGATATTGCTGGTCTCTCCCAGGAGGCGGCGGACGCTGTCCTGGATGCTCTCCAGCTCACCGGGGAAATCGGCGCTGAGCATGACATTATAGTTGCCGTTGCTCATCTGCTCCGTCAGGTAGGAGATATCGCTGATGACCTCGTCCAGCACCTGCTGGCTGGTGCGCAGCGCATCGGCCATACGGCCAATGGCGTCGGTGGAGTGGTAGGAAACATTCTTGCGCAGGTTGCCATGGCTCATGGCCACAATGGCGGCCTCCGTCTCCCCCAGCGGCTGGAGAATATTCCGAATCTCCTTGCGGGCCAGCAGCATCATGCCGACGGCGCCCACCACAATGATGACGGCGGTGATAAGCATACTGATGGCATTCTGCCTTTGCTGTACATGCAAGGTGTCATTCACAAAGGTCTCCATGGCATCTGTGAGCTGACGGGCGACCTCCGCCTGGTTGTTCAGGCTGGGCGTACAGACCCGGGTCAGACTCTCCAGCGCGCCCTCATGGTTGCCGCTGAGTGTCTGCTGCATGATGCCGGGCACATTGCCCATCCACTCCTTTACCGCGGACACATACTCCTGAGCCAGCCCATCGTCCAGAGGATACAGACGCTCCACATCCTTTAAGGTATCCTCCAACTCGTCAAAAAGCGTGTTGATCTGAGACTCCAGATTCGCCCAGCTGCTGCCCGTCTGATCCAGCGTCATGTCCCGGAGATACCGAGCGGCTGTATTCACCTGAACCCGGCCCATCAGCACACTCTCCTGGGCCTCCATCGCGCCATTGATGATCTGATTGTAGCCAGATTGAATGCGAAATTGACTGATAAGACCCAAAATAGCCACCAGAACCG
>DXDX01000012.1 GCA_019115265.1 Candidatus Flavonifractor merdigallinarum
CCATCGGCCCGGCCATCGAAAACGGCTTCTACTACGACTTCGACACCCCCGAGCCCTTCTCTGAGAAGCAGCTGGAGGAGCTGGAGGCGGAGATGCGCAAGATCTGCAAGGAGAAGCTGAAGCTGGAGCGGTTCGAGCTACCCCGGGAAGAGGCCATCAAATTCATGGAGGAGAAGGGGGAGCCCTATAAGGTGGAGCTCATCAACGACCTGCCGGAGGACGCCCACATCTCCTTCTACAAGCAGGGGGAGTTCACCGATCTGTGCGCCGGGCCCCACCTGGACTCCACCGGCCGCATCAAGGGCAACGCCCTGAAGCTGACCGCCTGCAACGCCGCCTACTGGCGGGGCGACTCCAACCGGGAGACCCTCCAGCGCATCTACGGCATCGCCTTCCCCAAGAAGGACGAGCTGGACGCCTATTTGCAGCGCATTGAGGAGGCCAAGCGCCGGGACCACCGGAAGCTGGGCAAGGAGCTGGGCCTGTTTATGCTGCGGGATGAGGGCCCCGGTTTCCCCTTCTTCCTGCCCAAGGGCATGGTGCTGCGCAACACCCTCATTGACTACTGGCGTCAGGTCCACAAGCGCTACGGCTATGTGGAGATCTCCACCCCCATGATGCTCAACCGGCAGCTGTGGGAGCGCTCCGGCCACTGGGACCACTATAAGAACAACATGTACACCACCGTCATTGACGACACCGACTTCGCCATCAAGCCTATGAACTGCCCCGGCGGCATGCTGGTCTACTCCAGCGAGCCCCACTCCTACCGGGAGCTGCCCCTGCGGGTGGGCGAGCTGGGTCTGGTCCACCGCCATGAGCTGTCCGGCGCGCTCCACGGCCTCTTCCGGGTGCGCTGCTTCACCCAGGACGACGCCCACGTCTTTATGACCCGGGAGCAGATGAAGGACGTCATTCAGGAGACTGTCCGCCTCTTTGACGAGGTCTACTCCACCTTTGGCCTCTCCTACACCATCGAGCTCTCCACCATGCCGGAGGACCACATCGGCACTGTGGAAGAGTGGGAGCAGAACCAGGACATCCTGAAGAACGCCATCACCGAGATGGGCAAAGACTTTGTCATCAACGAGGGCGACGGCGCCTTCTACGGCCCCAAGCTGGACTTCCATCTGGCCGACTCCCTGGGCCGGACCTGGCAGTGCGGCACCATCCAGCTGGACTCCCAGCTGCCGGAGCGGTTTGAGCTGGAGTACACCGGCGCGGACAACGAGAAGCACCGCCCTGTGATGATTCACCGTGTGGTGCTGGGCTCCATCGAGCGGTTTATCGGCGTTATCACCGAGCACTTTGCCGGTGCGTTCCCCGCCTGGCTCGCCCCGGTGCAGGTGAAGGTCCTCACCGTCACCGACCGAGTGGACGACTACGCCGCCGACGTGGCCGCCAAGCTGGACGCCATGGGCTTCCGCGTGGAGGTGGACACCCGCAACGAGAAGATTGGCTACAAGATCCGTGAGGCTCAGCTCCAGAAGGTCCCCTATATGCTGGTGGTGGGCGACCGCGACAAGGAGAACGGCACCGTCTCCGTCCGGCACCGCAGCGGCGAGGACCAGGGCGCTCTGTCCCTGGACGGATTTGCCGCCCAGCTCAAGGAGGAAGTGGACACCAAGGCCATCCGCTGATTCTGGAAATCCAATCCGGCCAAGCCGGGAGGTTTTTGCGCTCGCCGCGCGGGCACCCTACGCGGATAGCGCCCGATTTCTTTTCGCAGAAAAGAAACCGGGGAAAGAAAAGGCGGAGAGGGGAACTTCTCGTTCCCCTCTCCACTCCCCTCCAAAAGGGCGGCCTTTTTAGGGGGCCGCCCCATTTTTTGGCGGTAACTTTCAGCCTTTGCGGTTACTTGTCTTGCATGGCAGTACAACGCTACCCACATAGGCGGAAAGCTCCCGCCCAAATGGCACCGCACTGGCGCAATCCCACCGCAGGAGAAATTTAGCCCGGTTGCGCATTGGGGGGAGTGCAGAGGGGGCGGCGCCCCCTCTGCGCTTTCTTTCCCACCGCTTTCTTTCGCAAAGAAAGCGGTGCTCCCGCTGAGTAAACGGCCCGTCCGGCGAGGACAAACACCTCCCGCCTTGGGCGAGACAACAGAACCACCCTTTACAACACAAGGGCCGTTGCAGAACTTTGGATTCTGCAACGGCCCTTGTCTTTTTGTCAGCCGCGGTAGACCTGCATCTCCGGGTGGACCGCTTGAATCCGGTCGGCCAGCTCCCCCATCTCCTCCGGGGTAGGCTGCCGCACCTTTTGGAAGAAATAGACGGTAATCCCGTCGTGCTCCATCACAAAGGTTTCCTCCAACTTCTCATAGGCCCCCGCGATCCCCTCTCCGTCCAACAGACAGCGGGCCGGGGCATAGACCACCTGTTGGTTCTCCTCCCCCAGGTGGAGCTGAATGGGGTCGGCTACCGCCAGAATGTCACAGTCGTAGAGGGCCGGGCCGAACCCGTCCCGGGAGTCCACTGCCGGCAGGTCTTTTAAATAGCTCCGGTCCACATCGGACACACGCGGGGCGTTGAGGGAGTCCTCCGCGTTGCGCAGGGCGCTGGTATTCAGGGTGAACGAGGAGGCCAGCAGGCCCACCGTTTTCCCCTCCACCCCAAACTCATCCAGCCGCCGCACCAGCTCCACCAAATCCCAAGCCCCTTCCCGTACCGGCGGAGCGTAGGAGAAGGTGGGCAGGGGCATAAAAATAGGATAGTCTTGGATGATGGTACCCTGGGTTCGGGGAATGGCCGGGCTCAGACAGGTGGGCACCACCGCTGCCGCCACCGCCAGCGCCCCCAGCCGCCCGTGGTCGGCCAGACGGTCAAAGCCCACAATCAGCAGACACGCCAGCGCAGGGACATAGAGCAGCAGATGCTGCTGGCCGTGGGTCTGGATGCGGCTAAAGAGGTAGAAGCACAGGAGCGGCTCCAGCAGCAGCACCGCCCCCACTCTTCGGTCCGCCCGACGCAGGAGCAGCCACACCCCCAGCCCCAGGGCAACGAGGAGCAGCCAGATGCCGTAGTAGCGGAAGAGCATTCGAATATCCACCCCCAGCCCCAAATCGTAGGCGGCATACTGGGCGGCATAGTCGGCCAGCAGGCGCTTGGACACAAAGGTCTGGAGGAAAAAGAGAAGCGGAAAGGCAAAGCCGCACAGATAGCCCAGCACCGGAGCGGGGGATCGCCGGAAGGCCGCTCCCTCCACCAGAAGGCTGAGCAGAAAGGCCAGTGCGAAAAAGGCGTACCACCGCCGCAGCACCACCGCCAGAGCGCACAGCACTCCGATGAGGAGAAAGCGGGAGAAGCGCCCCTTTCCCCCTTCCCGCAGACACAGAATGAGGGCAAAGGTACACACGCCCGCCCCAGCGATGTCCACAAAGCCGGTGACGGAGGTGTAAAAGAGGGACGGCAGGGCCAGCATCGCCGCCAGACCCAGCCACAGCCCCGGCCTCCTGCGGCTGCGGGCGTAGGCCCACAGGAGCGCCAGCAGGGGGAAGAGGCAGAAATTCCCGATGGACATGAGGTACACCCGCCGTGAGGGTCCGAAGAGGAGGGCGAAGGGGACGCACAGCAGTCCAATGGTGTCGTTGTAGTCGGTGGTGAAAATAGACTGGTAGATTTGACGCAGCGCCGCCAAAATCCCCTGGTCCCGGAAAGTCTCCGCCAGGGTGTAGGTGCTGCGCCAGTAGATGGCACTGTCCCAGCTGTACACCGTCTGACTGCCGGTGGCATAGGCGAACACCGCCACATTCACCACCACCCACAGCCCCAGCAGGGTCAGCCAGTCCCGCCGCTTCAAGCCCCGAAACCACCGCCGCAGGTTGGGCAGCCCCTCCCACAGGGCGAAAAGCAGGTGGAGGGTAAACACCCCCAGCAGCACCCCGCCCCCTAAGAGGGTCAGTCCCTCCAGCCAAGGGGGCAGCCACAGTCCGCCCCCCGCGATGGCCTCTTCCAGCACCAGCTTCCGCCCAGCCAGACAGGCAACAATACACAGCAGATAGACCGCCCAGCTCCACTTCTGCCCGCCAAAGGCCATGTTTCGCAGGTGGGTCCGCACCGCCTTGGCCAGCACCACCCCCAGCAGGGCCAGCACCGGCCCCAGCACCAGCAGCGCCCCCAGCGGGAGAGTGAGGTCCCGGGCCTGGACCAGAAAGGCCCGTAGGCGCACGGCCAGAAAAATCCCCATCAGCCCCCCCGCGCCGCCATACCACAGGCGGGAGAGTACCCATGCGCCCTGTGTCTTTCTCATCAGACTGCCTCCTTCGGAACACAGCCGCCGCGGAGGACAAACTCCCCCGCGGCGGCTGGGATGTGTACCATTGTGTTTAGGCCTGCTCGTTCCCCTTGGGCTCCACACCGTCCAGAATGCCCTTGGCGCTGGCGCACAGACCGGCCAGCCCCTGAATCTCGCTGGGAATGATAATCTTGGTGGCCTTGCCGTTGGCCGCAGCCTGGAACGCCTCCAGCGCCTTGATTTTCAGCACGCCCTCGCCGGGCTCAGCCTCGTTGATGAGGCGAATGGCGTCGGCGGTGGCCTGCTGCACCTTCATAATGGCCTCCGCCTGGGCCTCGGCCTCCAGAATCTTGGCGGTCTTGAGGGCCTCCGCCTCCATGATCTTGGCCTGCTTGGCCGCGTCCGCCCGGAGAATGGCGGCCTGCTTCTCGCCCTCGGCCATAAGAATCTGGCTCTGCCGCTGGCCTTCCGCCCGCAGCACCAGCTCCCGCTTCTCCCGGTCAGCCTTCATCTGCTTCTCCATGGCGTTCTGGATGTCCGGGGGCGGCATGATATTCTTGACCTCCACCCGGTTGACCTTGATGCCCCAGGGGTCGGTAGCCTCGTCCAGCAGGGAGCGCATCCGGCTGTTGATGATGTCCCGGCTGGTGAGGGTCTGCTCCAAATCCATGTCGCCGATGATGTTGCGCATGGTGGTGACAGACAGGTTCTCAATGGCGCTCATGGGCTGCTCCACACCATAGGTGTAGAGCTTGGGGTCGGTGATCTGGAAGTAGAGCACCGTGTCAATCTGCATGGTCACATTGTCCTTGGTGATGACCGGCTGGGGCGGGAAGTCCACCACCTGCTCCTTGAGGGAGACAATTTTCACCACCCGGTCAAAGAAGGGAATCTTGAAGTGGGGCCCCACCGTCCACACGGTGCGGAAGGCGCCCATGCGGGCAATGACGTAGGCTTTGGACTGCTGGACAAATTTGATGTTGGTGAACACGACCACCACAATCAAAATCCCAATGGCGCTGAGAATATAAGGCATCATACCAAATTCCTCCTCGAAACCTCTGTTTTCTCTCCCGTCTGTGCCGGTACCTCCAGCCTCTGCACAAAGAGCTTGACGCCCTCAATGCGCAAAATGGTGACTTGGGTCCCCACGGGGATGTCCGTTCCATCGGCGCTGCGGGCGGTCCACACCTGACCGAACACCTGCACCGCCCCGGTTCCCGCCAGATTGTCAATGGCCTCCTGGACCAGTCCGGTGGCGCCAATGACTCGGTCCGCGTTGGTGGGCTGCTTGCGCCCGGTGAGCCAGCGCCGGCTCAGAGGCCGCAGGCCCGCCATGGCCGCCGCCGACACCACCAGAAAGACGGCAATCTGGACCCACACATTGTCCACAGCCAGCGACACCAGCGTAGCCGCCAGGGCCCCCAGGCCAAACCACACCGAGACCAGGCTGACAGTGACCGCCTCAATCACCAGAAAGAGGACGACCAGTCCCAGCCAGATCACACTTGCAGGCAGCAATTTTATCCCCTCCTTACACGCCCAGACCTCTTGGTCCGGGCCGGAATCCCGCTCCACCTTCCCCGCTGCCGGGGGGCGGATACAAGGCCATTTTACCATAGGACTTCTGAAATTACCAGACCGGCCTCTCCCTTTTCCGACACCGCTCATAAAGGAATTGCTTCATGCTTCCAAATCCGTTATACTGGAGTCAATCAAAATCACACTGCGCCGCACACCGCGGCGGAATGGAGCTTTTTCTATGTCTGAACTACAACTTGCCGTCCCCACTCTGTTTGGCCTGGAGGGCCTGGCCGCAGACGAACTGCGCCGTCTGGGCCTCTCCGGTGTACAGGCCGAAAATGGCCGGGTGCTGTGCGCCGCCGAGGCGCGGGACATCGCCCGTGTCAACCTGAATCTGCGCACCGGCGAGCGGGTGCTGCTGGTGCTGGGGCGCTTTTTCGCCGGGGACTTTGACGCCCTCTTCGATAAGGTGCGCGCCCTCCCCTGGGAGCGCTTTCTCCCCCGTGAGGCCGCCTTCCCGGTGAAGGGCCACTCCCTCAACTCCGCCCTCCACTCCGTCCCCGCCTGCCAGTCCATCATCAAAAAGGCGGTAGCCGCCCGCCTGGGGGAGAAGTATGGCCTCAACACCCTGCCGGAAAACGGCCCGCTCTACCAAATCCAGTTCTCCCTGATGAAGGACCAGGTCACCCTGATGCTGGACACCAGCGGCGCGGGCCTCCACAAGCGGGGCTACCGGGCGGTGGGGGTGGTCGCCCCCCTGCGGGAGACGCTGGCGGCGGCTATGGTGCTGCTGTCCAAATACCGGGGCAAAGACCCCTTCTGTGACCCCTTCTGCGGCTCGGGCACCATCGCCATTGAGGCCGCCCTCATCGCCCTCAACCGCGCCCCCGGCCTGGACCGCTCCTTCTCCGCCCAGAAGTGGAGCTGGCTGCCCGCTCAGACCTGGCTGGACGCGGCGGACGAGGCCATAGATCGGGAATTTTCAGGCACCTATGACATCTGGGGCGGCGACATTGACCCCGCCGCCATCCAGATTGCCCGCTCCAACGCCGTCAAGGCCGGGGTGGAGGACTATGTGCGCTTTGAGGTGGCGGACGCCACCCACTTCCACCGGGATGAGCCCTATGGGCGGATTGTCACCAATCCCCCCTACGGTGAGCGCATTCTGGAGAAACAGGAGGCGGAGAACCTCTACCGCGCCTTTGGGGCGGCGGTGCGGGACCTGCCCCCCGGCTGGAAGGTGAGCGTCCTCTCCTCCCACACCGAGTTTGAGCGCACCTTTGGCCGCACCGCCGACAAGCGCCGCAAGCTCTACAACGGTATGCTCAAGTGTGACCTCTTTCAGTATATGGGCAAAAAATCCCAATAGACAGAAAGGAGCCCCGCCATGGTCCCGAAGATGTTTCGCCCCCTTGGAGCGTCCCTTCTCCTGTTCCTCCTGCTGTTCACCGCCCTCCCCATTCCGGTTGCCGCCGCGCCGGAGGGCACCACCATCTGGGGCTATCAGGAGGGCCTCGCCAAGGCCCAGAGTGCTGACGGCAAATTCGGCTTTGCCAACCTCCAGCGGGAAATTGTCATCCCCATGCAGTATACCTCTGTTCTGGACTTCTCCCTGGGGCTCTCCCAGGTGCAGCTGGGCAGCCGTCTGGGGGTCATTCGCCAGGATGGCACCTACCTCATTCCGCCGGAGTACGGCTCCCTCTACCACATGGACGCCGGGCTCTACATCGCCCAGAAGGGCACCAAGTGGGGGGTATTGAGCTTGGTCCCCTTCCCCGACGGCAATGGCGGCACCACCCAGATTTTCTACGACTTTGTGTACGACTCTGCCCAGTTCACCCAGGTGAGCGGAATGGACACCTTGCTCCTCACCGAGAATGGGCAGCGGACGGTGATTCCCTTCTACCAGATCTCCCAGCTCATGCTGGAGCGCCAGGTCCCCTCCGCCCGCTTCCCCCTCACACGGGGGTTGCTGCCCGACTTTTCCGACGTGTCCCCCCGGGACTGGTTTGACGTGTGGGTGGATTTGGCCTACAATCTGGGCCTGATGAGCGGCACCGGGAACAACCGCTTCTCCCCCCAGCACACCATGACGGTGGCGGAGGCCGTGCAGCTGGCCGCTGAGATGGAGAGCCGCCAAAACGGGGACAACTTCCACACCCAGGCCCACCAGGACCGGGTGTGGTACCAGCCCGCCGTAGACTACTGCATTGCCAGCGGCATCCTTCGAGCCGGGGAGTTCTCCAGCTACACCCGGCCCGTCACCCGGGCGGAGATGGCCCGCATCTTCTCCGCCACCGCCCTGGCCCGGGCGCTGCCCAACATCAACAGCATCGCCAAAGTGAAAGCCGCCGTCCCCGATGTGAAGGCGGGAGACTACGCCGCCGACGCCATTTTCGGCCTGTACGCCAAGGGGATTCTGGCGGGCACCGATTCCTCTTTCACCTTCCGCTCCAGCGCCACCCTCACCCGGGCGGAGGCCGCCGCCATTGTGGCCCGTCTGGCCCGGGCAGAGCAGCGTCTCACCCTCTTCTGATTCACTCCACCAGAGACAGGATGGAATACCGCTATGAAGCATCTCTTCCTTATCAATCCCTCCGCCGGGATGTACAACCGCAGCGAAGAGCTGCGCCATAAGCTGTCCGACCATCTGGACGGGCTGGGACTGGACTGGGAGGCGGTGGTCACCCGCTACCCCGGACACGCCGCCCAGCTGGCGGAAGCTGCCGCCCGGACAGGGGAGCCGGTGCGCCTGTACGCCTGCGGCGGAGACGGCACTTTAAATGAGCTGGCCAACGGCGCAGCGGGCTACCCCAACGCCGCCATCACCCAGTACCCCTGCGGCTCGGGCAACGACTTTCTCCGCCTCTTCGGCCCCGACGCCCCCCGGTTTTACGATTTGCGGGAGCTGTTGGACGCCGATACCGCCCAGGCCGACCTCATCGACTGCAATGGCCGTCTGGCCCTCAACGTCTGCTCGGTGGGCTTTGACGCCCGCATCGGCTTGGGGATGGCGGAATTTAAAAAGTACCCCATGGTGAACGGCCCCATGGCCTACCAGCTCTCCCTGGTGAAAAACCTGGTGGCCGGTATCCGCCGCCCCTACGAGGTGGAGGTGGACGGGGAGCGCTTCTCCGGCTCCTTTACCCTGCTGTGCGCGTGTAACGGGCGGTACTACGGCGGCGGGTTCAACCCCGCCCCGGACGCCTCCCCTGACGACGGTCTGCTGGATTTTCTGCTGGTGAAGGGGGTCTCCCGCCTCACGGTGGCCCGCTTGGTACGGCTCTACGCCGCCGGACGCGCCAGGGAAATCCCGGAAATTGTCACCCTGCGCCGGGGCACCTCCATGCGTGTGCACTGTGACCGGGTCTCCATGGTAAACCTGGACGGGGAGCGGATGGACACCGACCAGCTCTCCATTACCCTCTCTGCTAAAAAAGTGGGTTTCTTTTTCCCAAAAGGGGCCTCCTGGCACCCCCACTCCGCATCCGGTACACCGAAACAAGAGAAAAGCGAAGAAAAAGAGAGCTTGAGCTTTATTTCATAAGAACGAACGAGTTAAATCCAAGTTTCTCCACAAAATTCACAGAATGTTCAAAAAATAAGACTTGCACAAAAAGCAATCTGCGTATATTATAATAAGCGTGTTAGCACTCAGATAAAAAGAGTGCTAACACGCTTGAATCGTTTAATACAAGTATCACATATAAGGAGGAACCCATTATGAAACTCAA
>DXDX01000094.1 GCA_019115265.1 Candidatus Flavonifractor merdigallinarum
AAGGGGGACGTGCCCGCCTCTCTGAAGGATAAGACCATTTTCGCCCTGGACATGGGCGCTCTGATCGCCGGCGCGAAGTACCGCGGCGAGTTTGAGGAGCGTCTGAAAGCCGTCCTCAACGAGGTGAAGAAGAGCGAGGGCCGGATTATCCTCTTTATTGACGAGCTGCACACCATTGTGGGCGCCGGAAAAACCGAGGGCAGCATGGACGCGGGCAACCTCTTGAAGCCTCTGCTGGCCCGGGGTGAGCTGCACTGCATTGGCGCTACTACCCTCAACGAGTACCGGCAGTATATCGAAAAGGACGCCGCTCTGGAGCGCCGCTTCCAGCCTGTTATGGTGAATGAGCCCACCGTGGAGGACACCATTGCCATTCTCCGCGGCCTCAAGGAGCGCTATGAGGTATTCCACGGCGTGAAGATTCAGGACGGGGCCATCATCGCCGCCGCCACCCTCTCCAACCGCTACATCACCGACCGTTTCCTCCCCGATAAGGCCATCGACCTCATCGATGAGGCCTGCGCCATGATCCGCACCGAGATTGACTCCATGCCCACCGAGCTGGATGTCATCCAGCGCAAGATCATCCAGCATGAGATTGAGGAGGCCGCCCTCAAAAAGGAGGACGACGCCCTCTCCAAGGAGCATCTGGCCGAAATCCAGAAGGAGCTGGCCGAGATGCGGGACGAGTTCAACGCCAAGAAGGCCCAGTGGGAGAACGAGAAGAACGCCATTGGCAAGGTCCAGCAGCTGCGCTCCGATTTGGAGGCGGCCAACGCGGAGTTGGAGAAGGCCCAGCGGGAGTACGACTTGAACAAGGCCGCCGAGCTCCAGTATGGCCGCATTCCCGAGCTGCGCAAGCAGCTGGAGATTGAGGAGGGCTATGCCCAGCGGAGCAAGGAGGCGTCCCTCCTGCGGGATAAGGTCACCGAGGAGGAGATCGCCCGCATCATTGAGCGCTGGACCGGCATCCCTGTCAGCAAGCTGATGGAGGGCGAGCGGGAGAAGCTCCTCCACCTGGAGGACATTCTCCACCAGCGCGTGGTGGGTCAGGACGAGGCGGTGCGCCTGGTGTCCGAGTCCATCCTGAGAAGCCGTGCGGGCATCGCGGACCCCAACCGGCCCATTGGTTCCTTCCTCTTCCTGGGCCCCACCGGCGTGGGCAAGACAGAGCTGGCCAAGACCCTGGCCGAGGCCCTCTTTGACAGCGAGAAGAACATGGTGCGCATTGATATGAGCGAGTATATGGAGAAATTCTCCGTGTCCCGCCTCATCGGAGCGCCTCCTGGATATGTGGGCTACGAGGAGGGCGGCCAGCTCACCGAAGCGGTGAGAAGAAAGCCTTACTCCGTCATCCTCTTTGATGAGGTGGAGAAGGCCCACCCCGACGTGTTTAACGTCCTGCTCCAGGTACTGGACGATGGCCGCATCACCGACAGCCAGGGCCGCACTGTGGACTTCAAGAATACCATCATCATCCTGACCTCCAACCTAGGCTCTCAGTTCCTGCTGGACGGCATTGACGCAAACGGCGAGATCTCCCAGACGGCCCGGGACCAGGTGAACGAGCTGCTCAAGCGCTCCTTCCGGCCGGAGTTCCTCAACCGTCTGGATGAGATTGTGTTCTATAAGCCCCTGAGCAAGGACAATATCACCCATATCATTGATTTGATGGTGGCCGAGATTGACCACCGCCTGGAGGAGAAGCAGCTCTCCTGCACCCTCACCCCGGCGGCCAAGCAGTTCATCATTGACGCAGCCTATGACCCCATCTATGGCGCCCGGCCTCTGCGCCGGTACCTCCAGCACACCGTGGAGACCCTCATCAGCCGCAAGATCATTGCCGACGAGGTTTCTCCCGGCGATACCCTCACTGTGGATGTGGAGAACGGTGAACTGGTGGTGAACAGCAAGACTGTCCTCACCGGCGAGATTGTGGAATAATCCAGCCAAGCCGGGATGTTTGCGCTCGCCGCGCGGGCCGCTTACCCAGCGGGGGCACCGCTTTCTTTGCCAAAGAAAGCGGTGGGAAAGAAAGCGCAGAGGGGGCGCTGCCCCCTCTGCACTCCCCCCAATGCGCAACCGGGCTAAAGTTCCGCTGCGGTGGTATTGCGCAAGCCCGGTGCCATTTGGACTGGGCTTTTCGCCTATGCGGGAAGCGTTGTACTGACATGCAAGACAGGTAACTACAAAAACTGAAAGTCACCACCAAAAAATGGGGCGGCCCCCTAAAAAGGCCGCCCTTTTGGAGGGGAGTGGAGAGGGGAACGAGAAGTTCCCCTCTCCGCCTTTTCTTTCCCCGGTTTCTTTTCTGCGAAAAGAAATCGGGCGCCACACGCGCAGGGTGGCCCGCCCGGCGGGGGCAACCCCCCCGCCATAGTGGCGGAATGTACAAAAAGGACTGCCCATTTTCATGAGATAAATCAGTAGATTTTAATTTACAATCATATGACTGTATGATATAATCAAATCACCCTAAAGAGAGGAGGCGGCATACATGCCACACACACTACCAGGAACCACCATCCCGGTGGACCCGGGGCAACCGGACGCGGCGGAGGCGGTGTTGGCGCCCCTCTTTCTGGCAGGGGGGTTGATGCTGTCCCAGGTGGCACAGCTCACCGGGCTCGAGCCCTATGTGGTTCAAAATTGGGTGCGGCGCGGCTTCGTCTCCCCGCCGGTGCGGAAACGGTACAGCCGCCGGCAGTTTTGCCGCATCGCCACCATCAATTTGCTCAAGGACTGCCTGCAACTGGATAAAATCTGCCGCCTGCTCTCCCATGTCAACGGCGAATTGGACGACGAGAGCGACGACCTCATTGACGACGCGCAGCTCTACGGCTATATTGCCGCCCTGACGCCCCGGCTGGAGAAAGGGGCCCTCCCCACCCAGACCGAACTGGAGGGCTGGTGTACCCAGGTGCTGCAAGACTATCAGGAGGTGGTCCCCGGCGCCAAGGAGCGGGTGGAGCAGGTGCTGCGGATTATCATGACGGCCTGGTTTTCTTGTGTGCTCAAATGCCGGGCCGAGGCCCTCATTACCCAACTGGATACCAACGGAGGAAAGGAGGAATGAGAAAATGCTCCTCTGGTGGCAATCCCTGACGACGCTGGAGCATGTGCTCCTCTATGTGGCGGTACCGGCCACGCTGCTGCTGCTCATCCAGACGGCGCTGCTTCTGCTGGGCGGGGACGGGCCGGGAGGAGATTTGGACGGGGACGGCGTCCCCGACGGAGGAATCGACTTGGACGGCGACGGGATTCCCGACGCCTGGCCCGATGTGGACGGGGATGGTATTCCCGATGCCCCCGACGAGTCCGCTGCACCCCTGCAAATTTTTACCCTTCGGGGTGTGGTGGCCTTCTTTGCCCTCTTCGGCTGGGGGAGCCTCTGGCTGTGCCAGATGGGGCTGCCCAGCTGGCTGGCCCTCTTTTTGGGGGTGCAGATTGGGGTGGTGGGGATGGTGGCCATGGCAGTGCTGCTGCGGGCCGCCCTCAACCTCCAGAGCGACGGCACATTGCGCCTGCGCAACGCCGCCGGACAGACGGGGACCGTCTACCTCACCATTCCCCCCGCCCGCTCGGGCCAGGGAAAGGTGACCGTGCTGGTGCAGGACCAGCTGCGGGAATTTGAAGCAGAGACCGAATGCTCCGCCGCCATCCCCACCGGCGCCAAAATTGTGGTGTCCGGGCTGGACGGCGCGGTGCTGCTGGTAGAACCATCCACAGATGAATGACAGAAAGCGAGGTACTGTATGCCAGACAATTTCTTTGGAATGATCCTGACCTGCGCGATTGTACTCCTGATTTTCTCCCTGCTTCTCTTCCTCATCAAGCGCTACAAGAAGTGTCCCTCTGACAAGGTCATGGTGATCTATGGTAAAGTGGGCAGCAACAAGGACGGAACGGCCCGCTCGGCCAAGTGTATCCACGGCGGCGCGGCCTTCGTCTGGCCGGTCATCCAGTCCTATGAGTTTCTGGATTTGACCCCGCTGTCCATCTCGGTGGATTTGGAAAACGCCCTGTCCCGTCAGAATATCCGTATCAATGTGCCCAGCCGCTTCACGGTGGGTATCTCCACTGAGCCGGGGGTCATGCAGAACGCCGCCGAGCGCCTGCTGGGCCTGAAGCTGGGCGAGATCCAGGAGCTGGCCAAGGACATTATCTTCGGTCAGCTGCGTCTGGTCATCGCCACCATGGACATTGAGGAGATCAACACCGACCGGGATAAGTTCCTGGAGGCGGTCTCCCGCAACGTGGAGGGCGAGCTGAAGAAAATCGGCCTGCGGCTCATCAACGTGAACGTCACCGACATCTCCGACGAGTCCGGCTACATTGACGCTTTGGGTAAAGAGGCCGCCGCCAAGGCCATCAACGACGCCAAGAAGAACGTGGCCGAGAAGGACCGCGACGGCTCCATCGGTGAGGCCAACGCCCGCAAGGACCAGCGCGTCCAGGTGGCCCAGGCCGACGCCATGGCCATCCAGGGCGAGAACAACGCCAAGGTGGAAGTGGCCATGTCCAACGCCCAGCGCCGGGAGAAGGAGGCAGAGGCCACCCGCATTGCCACCGCCGCCGAGAAAATCGCCGCCGCTCAGGCCCTGGAAGAGGCCTACGCCGCTGAGCAGAAGGCCGAGGCCGCCCGTGCCGCCCGTGAAAAGGCCACTCAGGAGGCGGATATCATCGTTAAGACCGAGATTGAAAAGCGCAAGAAAGAGCTGGAAGCAGAGGCCGAGGCCGAGCAGATCCGCCGCAAGGCAAAAGGTGAGGCCGACGCCATCCTGGCCAAAATGCAGGCCGAGGCCCAGGGCGCCCAGGAAATCCTCCTCAAGCAGGCCGACGGTCTGCGCCAGGTGGTGGCCGCCGCCGGCGGAGATGCTGACAGCGCTGTGCGCCTCATGCTGGCCGACAAGATGGAAGAGCTCATGCGCATTCAGGTGGACGCGGTGAAGAACATCAAGATTGACAAGGTCACCGTCTGGGATAACGGCGAGAGCAAGGACGGCAAGACCGCCACCGCCAACTTTGTCTCCGGCATGATGAAGAGCATCCCGCCCATGAGTGAGATGTTTGATATGGCCGGTATGGAGCTGCCCTCCTACCTGGGCAAGCAGAAGGAGAGCCCGGTGCCGCCTACGCCGCCCGCGCCCCCTGCCCCCGCGCCGGAGAAGTAAGCCGGTAAATAAAAAAGAACAGCCTGGCCGCTCCAAAGAGCGGCCAGGCTGTTTTGTGTGATCGATTAGGAGCAGCGGACAATACAGGTGAGGGTCTGTCCATCCACGGTGCAGGTGAGGGTAGTGTTGCCGCGGCCCACACGGGTGACCTTGCCGGAGCTGTCCACGGTGGCGATGGCGGTGTTGGCAATGCTCCAGGTGGGGGTGGAGGTAGTGCCCGATACCTTCATCTGGAACTCCGGCCAGGTGCTGGTGAGGGTGAAGTCCTCCCGGTTCAGGCTCAGAGAGCCAGAGCTGGAGCCGGAGGGGGTGGCAGAGGGGGCCACCGTCGGCGTGGTGGAAGGCGCGGCGGAGGGGGTGACCGCATTGGCCGGGGCGTCAAAGTTGCAGCGGACAATGCAGGACTGCGAAATTTGGGTGCCGGTGAGGGTGGCGGTGATGGTGGCGCTGCTCACCCCGTTGGACTTGCCAATGGCGGTGACGGTGCCGTTTTCATCCACACTGACCACCTCGGGGTTGCTGCTGCTCCAGGTGACATAGCCCTTGCTGCCATCGGGGGAGAAGGTGGCGTGGATGGTGACCGTCTGGCCATAGCTCTGGAGGGTAAAGTCGCTTTGGTCCAGAGTGAGGCCGGTGGCAGTCTGGTCCGGCGGGATGGTGGGCGCGGTGGAGACCTCCGGCGTCTCAGTGGGGGTAATACTGGGCGCCGTGCTGGGTACACTGGAGGGGATGGCGCTGGGGTCGCCCCGGTCAATAAAGGGCTTGAGGATGGAGACTACGATGCACACCGCCGCCACAATGAGGGCCAGGGAGAGAATGGTGGTGATAATCCGGGCCGGAGCGGGGCGGGTGGAGTAGCCGCCGCCCCGGGTGTTCCGCCGCTCCCGGCGGGAAGAGGCTTCCCCCTCCGCCTGAGGGGGCTTGCCGTCGCAGAAGGGACAGCGTTTATAGGTAGCGGCGTAGTCCTCGCCGCAGATGTCACAGTGTATGGTCTGGTTGCGGTTTGGTTTGGGTTTATTTGCCATAGAAATCCTCCGTTCCGCCGCAGGGTGCGGCACAGATTGTATCAGTTTGCTTCCATACGATCCTCCGCCGGGGTGGAAGCGAGCGGATACCGCTTCCCTGGGAAGCGGTACCATATCCAGTGCCATTTTACACGTTTCGCGGGGGTACGTCAACGGTCTGGGACGAAATGTCAGGGAATTTTCCCATTTCGCCCGGCTGGAAGGGGGGCGGGCCGCTTGCATCCGGGGGCGGATTCCAGTATAATCAGAGGCGTGAATATCCAGGGAAGAGGTGGACCATTTTGAAGGGTTCCATGACCGCCGCGGCGGTCCACAGACAGTATGAGGACGGCCTGCGGGCCTTTCAGCGGCAGATCACCGATGCCACCCTCCGGCTGCGGTTTGGGCAGGAGGCGGATGTGTTTTTCCGGGCCTGTGCGCTGGGGGTGTGGAGCAAGGACGGCGGCTCCCTCAGCCCCCGCCATGTGGAGTACTACAACGCCATTTACACCCGGGGCAATCCCGTGCCCTCCATTTTGTTCTGGGAGCTGGGAACGGCGGTGAGCGAGTACCCCGGCTTCAAGGCACCCGGCTTTTTTGCCCGGATGCGGGCCTGTGACAAGGTCTCCGGCACCCAGCTCTCCCGGCGCTTCCGGGAGCTGATGACGGTGATGATGCTCCTCTTTGCGGCGGTGGATGACTGCGTAAGCCAGGAGGAGGCCGACTTTGTCCAGAGCTGCGCAGATACGCTGGACGCCCTGTGCGATGGGGACGGACTGGAGAAGGACCGCAACCCCACCCATGTGCAGGACTTTGTGACCCACCCCGCCCCCCAGCCCCAGCGCCCGGACGCTGGCGCTCAGGCCGCCCAGGTCCAGAGCGAGGCGGAGACCGCGGCGCAGCCCCAGACCGAGTCCCAGGAGCCCCCTGCCCCCACGGTGGAGGAGCTGCTGGCCGAGCTGGACAGCCTCTGTGGACTGGAGCGGGTGAAAAAGGACGTCAAGAGCCTCATCAATCTGGTGAAGGTGCGCAAGATGCGCCAGGAGCACGACTTGCCGGTGCCCCCCATGTCCCTCCATCTGGTCTTTCTGGGCAACCCCGGCACGGGCAAAACCACTGTGGCCCGCCTGCTGGCCCAGATTTATAAGGCCATTGGAGTACTCTCCAAGGGGCAGCTGGTGGAGGTGGACCGCTCCGGGCTGGTGGCGGGCTTTGTGGGGCAGACCGCTTTGAAAACGGAAGAGGCGGTGAAAAAGGCCCTGGGCGGGGTGCTCTTCATTGACGAGGCCTACGCCCTCACCAACCAGGAGAACGCCAACGACTTTGGCCGGGAGGCCATTGAGGTGCTGCTCAAGAATATGGAGGACCACCGGGACGACCTCATTGTCATTGTGGCGGGGTACACCGAGCTGATGGGGAAGTTTATCCACGCCAACCCCGGTCTGGAGAGCCGCTTTAACAAGTATTTCTACTTTGACGACTACGACGGGGAGCAGCTCATGGAAATTTTCCGCTCCATGTGCGCCAAGCACGGCTACACCCTGGATGAACCGGCCGCCGACTATGTCCAGAAGGACTTGTCCCAGCGCTATGAGGAACGGGACGAGAACTTTGGCAACGCCCGGGAGGTGCGCAACGTCTTTGAAAAGGCCATCGCCCGCCAGGCGGACCGGGTGGCCCAGCTCACGGACCCAGACCGGGAGGCGCTGATGACCCTCACGCTGGCCGATGTGCAGGAGGAGGAAGCCGGGCCGGACGGGGACGGTGCGTAAGCTCTTCTGGGTAACGGCGCCAGCCTGTGCCGCGGTGTTTCTGGCGGTGCTGTTCCTGCCCAGAGAGGTCCTTCTGCCGGTGGGTGCTGTCTGCGGTGCAGCCGGTCTGGCCGCGTTCCTCTGGCACAGCAAAACCGGGCGGAAGGCGCGTCTGGCGGCGCTGGGGCTGTGTGTTGGCTTTGTGTGGACATTTTGGGCGGGACAGGCCCTGGTGGCCCCCGCCCAAGAGCTGGACGGCACCAAAGGGGCGTTTACCGCCGTCATCACCGACTGGCCCCGGCCCACTGCCTATGGAAGCTCCGTCTCGGTGACACTCACCGCGTCGGGGCGCACAGTGGACGCCCTCCTCTATCTGGATGGAGAGGATTTGCCCGCCCTGCGGCCCGGGGACCGGGTGGAGGGCACCGCCTCCTTTCGCCTGGCCAACCGGATGCGGGGGGAGGAGAGTTTCCTCTCCTATGCCAGCGGCACCTGGCTCACCGCCAGCGCCGGAGAAGAGGTCACAGTGTACCAGAGTGAGGACATCCCCCTTAACCTCCGTCCGGCCTGGTGGCGAAAGGCGCTGACCGATGCCCTCACCGGCGCCTTTCCCGCCGATACTGCCCCTTTGGCGGTGGCTTTGGCCACCGGGGACGAGAGCGGCCTGGAGGATGGCATCTATTCCGACCTCCAGCGGGTGGGACTGGCCCATGTGGTGGCGGTGTCCGGCCTCCACGTCTCCTTTCTGTGTGGGATGGCGCTGCGCCTGTTGGGGCGGAACCGGCGGCGCACCGCCCTCTTCGCCCTGGTGCTGATGGCCCTCTTTGCGGCCATGACCGGGGGAAGCCCCTCGGTGCTGCGGGCCTCGTTTATGCAGGGGATGCTCTTACTGGCCCCGCTGCTGGGACGAGAAGAGGACACCCCCACCTCTCTGGCGCTGGCTCTCTTTCTGCTGCTGCTGCGCAACCCCTATGCCGCCGCCGGGCTGGGCCTTCAGCTCTCCTTTGCGTCGGTGGCGGGGATCTGCCTGGTCTCTGGGCCGCTGTACCGGCGGTGGACCGGGTGGCTGCCCCAGAGCAAGGGAGTCATAGGAGTACTGTGTAAGGTGTGGCGGTGGGCGGCGGCCTCACTGGCCACCACGGCGGGGGCGCTGGTTCTCACCACCCCCATCACCGCGTTGTCCTTCGGCACCTTTTCCCTCATCGCGCCGCTGGCCAATCTGGCGGCCCTGTGGGCGGTGGCGATTACCTTTGTGGGGGCGATCCTCACGGGCACAATCGCTCTGTGGCTGTTGCCCTTGGGGGAGGTTTTGGGGGCGGTCTTTTCCCTCACAGGGCGGTATGTACTCTGGTGTGCGGAGGGGCTGGCCCGTCTGCCGCTGGCGGCGGTCTCACTGGACGGCATCTTTCTCCAGATGTGGCTGGGGGCGGTGTACGCTCTGCTGGTGCTGGGGCTATTGTGGCGGCGGGAGCGGGGGCGGATGGTGCTGCCAGTTTGCGCGGGGGTGTGTACCCTGTGTGCCTCCTTGCTGTGTACGGCCTGGCCCATGGCCCAGAGCAACTTCACCGTCACCGTGCTGGATGTGGGCCAGGGACAGAGTGTGGCCCTCACCACGCCGGGCAGCACCGTGCTGGTGGACTGCGGCGGCAATGGCTGGCGCAATGCCGGAGATATAGCGGCGGACTACCTCCAGACCCGGGGGCGCAGCCGGGTGGATGTGCTTATCCTCACCCACTACCACAGTGACCACGCCAATGGCGTGAAACAGCTCCTGCGCCGGATGGAGGTAGGGCTTCTGTTGGCCCCGGAGGTGCAGGAGGAGGACGCCCTGCAACAGGAGTTGTTGCAGGCGGCCCAGGCGGCGGGCACACAGGTGTGCCTGCTGCGGGAGAACGCGGCGGTCACGCTGGATGGGGCGCAGCTTACCGTCTACGCGCCGCTGGGTGCGGGGGAGACCAACGAGGAGGGTTTGTCTGTCCTGGGCAGCCGGGAGGACTTCGACGTGCTCCTCACCGGCGACATGGACGAGATTATCGAGGGGCGGCTGATCAAATACGGGAATTTGCCCGATGTGGAGCTGTTGGTGGCGGGCCATCACGGGTCCGCCCATGCCACTTCTCCGGCGCTGCTGGAGGAAATCCAACCGGAGTACGCCGCCATTTCGGTGGGCTATAATACCTACGGCCACCCGGCCTGGGGGACGCTGGAGCGGCTCCAGGCGGCGGGATGCGCCATCTATACCACCCGGGAGCTGGGGCATCTCACCTTCCGGGTCCGCTAGGGGAGAGGAGAGAACGCCGTGCCGGCCAAACCCAAAAGTGACGGCGCCGCCTATAAGGCGCTGAAACAGGAGCTGAAAGCGGGGACGCTGGGTCAGCTGTACATCTTTCACGGGGAGGAGTCCTATCTGCGGGACTTCTATCTGGGGGAAATGCGAAAAAAATTACTCCCCCGGGGGATGGAGGAGTTCAACTTCCACACCTTGGCGGGGAAGGACTTTGACGGAAAGAAGCTCCAGGAGCTGGTGGACTG
>DXDX01000095.1 GCA_019115265.1 Candidatus Flavonifractor merdigallinarum
CGGGGATAGTAGCACTCCAGGCCGTCCAGCCCGCTGTCCTTGAGCCAGCGGATCGTCTCCTCCAGTTTCCCGTCAGAGAAACCCAGCTGATAGGGGTGGGCCAGGACAGCCTTCCCGCCGCCCTGGTGAATGACGTCGATGCACTCCGCCGCACCGGCCTTGAACCGCTCGATTTTCTGGTACTCGTCCGTGTCCAGATAGCGGTCGAAAGCCTCCCGGATGGAGGAGACATAGCCATGCCGGAGCATAACCTGGGCGAAGTGGGGCCGGGCGATGACATCGCCCCCCGCCTGGGCCTCCACCTCCGCCAAATCAATATGGACACCCTTCTGGGCCAGAAAGTCCACAATGCGGTATTTCCGCTCATCCCGGCTGGCCTTTAAGGTGCGGCACAGCTGGGCCAGCTGGGGGCACTCCGCCTGAAAACCCAGGCCCAGAATGTGCATATGGCGGTCCTCGCTGGCCCCCAGCTCCACCCCCCGCAGGACGGTGAGGTTTTGCGCCTGTCCGGCTGCCACGGCCTCCTCCAGGCCGTTGATGGTGTCGTGGTCGGTGAGGGCCAGGACCTCCACCCCGGCCTCTTTGGCCTGTTTCACCAGTTCGGTGGGGGGATACTGCCCATCGGAGGCGGTGGAGTGGGTATGTAAATCGGCCAGCTGTGTCATAAAACTACACCTCTTGTCTAATCTTGCACCAATATAGCCATATGTGCCAGGGTTGCACTGTCATGTTCAAAAAAGTGGTCGCGCAGGGCGGATTGCCGCTTGCTGTTGTGGAGCATTTCCCGGCTGGCCATGACAATGGCGTGGAAGAGTTTTTCGCGGGTAGGCTCAGTGCCGCAGCCCAGCACAGCGGTGTGGCGGAAAAAGCTGTAAATCTGGCACAGATTCACATAACTCTTCCAAAGCGCGTCTGCGGCGGTCAGGTCTGGGGAGGAGAGATAGAACCAGGTGTTCACCAGAAGATTTTCCCAGAAGTATGAAATATCACCAAAGGCATCCTCAAACTGTTTTTTTAAGTAGGTGTAATAGGATTTACTGTCCACCCGTACAGTGTTTGCATCCTTTTTGGACAAGGTAATGTTTGCGGTCAATAGAAATATCAGTTGCTGGAAATAGGGGACATGTCCCAGACTTCTTTTTACAGTATCCAGATAATTTTGTAGAGAAATCTGGCTTACCTGGCTGTCGAAAGGTAAATCCATACTGGGTCCGTCCAAAAGGCGCTGGACCTGCTGCTCCCAACTTTCTGGGTGGACATAACCCGGCTCTGTTTTTTGGAGATGGTCCAATACAACCCCCAAAAGCACCAGCCGTTCTGGAATAGAATACCTTCGGTTTTGGAGAATGTCAATACAGGTGGAGCGGAGGATGGGGAAGAAGCGGTTGTATGAGGTTGGTTCCACATAACGCCACTGCTCCCGCTCCAGCGGCTCTTCCAGAAATTCAATGCCGTCCGGCAGGTTCCAGAGCTGCTCCACCACCGCCTCACAGGCGGTGGACAGGGAATATTCTTTTGCCATGGGGGTCAATACTTCTTTGCGTGGAAAAGTACGGCAGACCAAGGGCAGGGTTTCTCTTCCACATTCCAGTTGAAGTTCACACAGTCCATCTTCATTGTGCAGCGGACATTTGCCCTCTCGGGTGACAAACTCGGCGTACTGCTCGGTGGTGCGTGTCTGCTCCGGCAGGCGGCGCATGGCCTTTTTTACCCGCTCTTCCACAGCGGGGCTTTTGGGAGCGCGCTTGATTTTGAGATAGTCTTTCTTGCTGAACCAAATATTCCAGCCACAGTCGCAGCAGTTTTCCTGACACCGCCCCATGATACAGGCAAATTCCCGGTAAAAGGTGGGCATCAGCTTGGTCTGGATGGGAATGGACAGTTTTTTTAGATTCATACAGGAACCTCCTGTGCATCAAAGATCAGGGGGCCGGTTCCGAAGAACCGGCCCCCTGTTTCTGTGGAATGACTTTCTGCTGAATGGGTTACTGCAGGAGCTGCAGCACGCCCTGAGGCACCTGGTTGGCCTGAGCCAGCATGGCCTGAGCGGACTGGATGAGGATGTTGTTCTTGGTATAAGCCATCATCTCGTCGGCCACATCGGTGTCGCGGATGGTGGACTCAGCGTCCTGGATGTTCTCCTGCATCACAGACAGGTTGTTGATGGTGTGATCCAGGCGGTTCTGGGTGGCGCCCAGGGTACCGCGGACGTCAGAGACATAGTTGATGGCCTCTTTGATCACATCCACCGCAGCCTGTGCGCCCTTCTGGTTGGAGATGTCGATCGCGTCCAGACCCAGGCTGGCCACATGGCAATCCTTGATATTTACGCTCAGCTGGTTGAAGCTCTCAGAGGTATCGCCAATCTGGAGGGTCAGGGAGTCACCGAAGGAGATGCTGGGGGCGGCAATGGTGCCATCCTTGCCCTCCAGAGACTTCAAGGTCACAGTGCCGTCCTCGGCCACGGAAACGACGCCGTTCTTGGCCACATTCGCAAACGCGTCACCCAGGCTCTTGGCCGTCATATTCTCAAAGTCATCCACCTCAATGGCAATTGCACCGCTGTTAGTGGGCTTCTCTCCGGTCTTGACGAACTCATAGGTATTGCCGTTGAAGGTGAGGACAGAGCCTTCCTCCACCGCAGAGGGATCAAACTTGAAGGAGGCGGTGGTGATTTCATCGCCGTAGGGAGCAGTAACCTCCAGAGCCACCTGATCGCTGCCGACCTTGTTGCTCTCGATGGTAACGGTGCTGCCAGTGGCGCTGACGGTGTAGTCGCTCACGTTGCCCTGAATGGCTTTGGCCAGCGCATCGGCGATGGCGGCGGTGTCGGTCAGATCGCTGACAACAATGGCGGTGTTGTTGCGGTTGGTGGTGTCACGGGCATCGGCCACAATCTCATAGACGGTATCGCCCACCTGGATAGCAGCGCCATATTCCAGGCCCTCACCGATGGTGAAGGAGGACTGGGCGGAGGACTGGGCAGTAGCCAGAGTTTTGCCGGTCTCCACCGCAGCATCATCAATAGGAGTGACCGTAATACCAGTCAGATTGCTGGCAGAGTAAGTGCCAGCTGTACCGTTGTTTTTGGCCTCAATAACCACAGAACCCTTTGTGGTGGTATCTACGGTAAACTCGCCATTGGCACCAAACAGGTCCGCGCCGGTCATGGTATCCGTGGAGCCGTCTTTATTGGTGATGTTGATGGTCACCTTATCGCTGGACAGAGCGGCACCCAGATTCTTCATGCTTTCATCAATGTTATTACCAACTTTGAAGTCAACACCGGCTACCAGCTCCATGGAGAACTTGCTTCCGTCGGCCAGGGTACCCTCAAACTTTACCTTATCGCCAACGGTATAGTTGGTACCTGTGGTAGCAGTGCCAGCTGCCAGCGTCCACTTGTCCTTCTTGGCGTTGGTAGTACCCGGTGCGGCAGTAGTGACAGTATCAGCCGTCGCAGCGACCGTAGTCTTGGTGCCATTCCGGTTGAGCACGACATTAACGGCGGTAAAGCCGCCAGCAGCAGCGCCAGCATTCTTGGCGGTCACATTGATGCTGCCATAGGCATCTCCAGTACCAGCGGCATTCTTATTGGCAGCCAAAGCGAAAAGATCGCCAACCTTGATCTTGCTTTCGTCTACGCCGGTGGTGTCCGCGTTGTCCTTAAAGGTGGCGTTCTTCAAGGCTTTGGTTACAGCTTCAATGGTCTTCTGTGCACTGGGATCGATCATCTCATCCGTGATAAGCAGATCCACCGTCAAATCATTGCCCTGAGCATCCTTAAAGGTGAAGGTCAGCTTGTCGCCCGCCTCCAGGTTCGTAGCAGTGGCGCCGGAACCGCCGATGAGCTCAAACACACCCTTGTATGCAGTGCCGCCTGTGCCATCCGTACCATCCTGTGTAGCAGTAGTTTGACTGGCTACATCTACCTTGCTGGTGCCAGTCACCGTAGTACCTTTGAGCATGGGAGGCGTGTCAGTGCCCTCTTCCTTGGCTGTCAAGGTAATCTTTGTGCCATCCACAGAGATATCGAAGTTCGTGCCGAAATTAGCATCAATCCCCAGTTTGGCGGCAATGCTCTTGGCCTGCTCTTCCGCCGTATTGCCGCTGAAGTCGGTGGCAGCTGTGCCGCCGGTATTCATCTTTAGGGTAACACTTTGATCGCCGCCATTGCTATCTACCATATCCAGCTTAATGGTGTCGCCCTCACTGAACATTTTGGTGATGTCGATGGTGAACTCGCCCTTGGTGCCGCCGCCGTTGCGAGAGGGATCAATGGTCACACCAGAGGTGGAAGACACGGTATTAAAGTCCACCGGCAGCTCGCTGAGCTGTTTATCCTCCAAAGAGCCGTCCAACAGCTTGATGCCGTTGAAGTTGGCGCTGTCCGCGATGCGGTTGATCTCGTCCCGCAGCTGGTTAATCTCCTTCTGGAGCTGATTGCGGTCGGTGCTGTCCTCATAGGTGCCGTTGGCGGACTGGTTGGCCAGCTCCACCATGCGGTTGAGCATGTCGTGAACCTCGGTCAGGGCACCCTCGGCGGTCTGCACCAGGGAGATGCCATCCTTGGCGTTCTTCTGAGCGACTTCCAGACCGGTGATCTGAGCCCGCATCTTCTCGGAGATGGCCAGACCGGCGGCGTCGTCACCGGCGCGGTTGATCTTGTAGCCGGAAGAGAGCTTCTCCAGGTTCTTGGACAGAGCGCTGGTGTTGTTGGAATAGTTGCGATAGGCATTCATAGCCATAATATTGTGCTGAATGCGCATGGGGTAGCCTCCTATAAAATTTTGTTTTGTGTGACAGGGCGATCCTTCGCCCCAGCACAGGTCGTGGAGCGCCGTCTGCTCTGCCCGATGTGCGCACAACGGGGTAAGCTTCTGGCGCGGTACTATTTCCACCGGCCCGTCGACCGGAAGAAACCAAACATACAGCAGATGGGGGAACCCGGGCGCCAGCCTCCTGGCAGAAGCGCCGTTCCTCTCAACCCATCCAGTAACTTTATCGGCGCATTTTTCCAAAAGATTAGCACCCCCAGCCAAAAAGAAGTTCGGTCATAGTGCACAAAAACCAGGGCGTTTTGATTGTGCAAAAGGGAAAATATGAAAAAATCCTTGCGAATGAGAAGAAAATATAGTAAGATAAACACAACTTCATAGACGCAGGATGACTGTTACTGGTAATGCAGGCAAGATCAGACGAAACGACTTGGCAGGTGTGAATACACGGTGCCAAAGTGTTTGTCTGGTCTTTTTTGCGTCTGTGGGCGGTTCATTGGCCAGTGAACGGAGACGAACAAGTCAGCACAGTACGAGGAGGGGCGGTATGGACTATCGCAAAATTGCCCAAGACATCATTGACCATGTCGGCGGCAAAGAGAACATCAAGAGCATGACCCATTGTTTTACCAGACTGCGGTTTGTGCTCAAAAATAACAGCCTGGCGGATAAAGCCGTGGTGGAGCGCCTGGAGGGCGTCATTTCCGTCGTGGTGGCCGGCGGCCAGTTTCAGGTGGTCTGCGGCAACAAGGTGACCAAAATTTACGACGCGGCGGTGGAGCTGCTGGGCGGAGAGGTCGGAGAAGCGGAGTCGGATGTGGAAATCCCGGAGGAGAAGCAGAATCTGGGCCATGTCATTCTCCAGAAAATTTCCGAGATGTTTACGCCGCTGGTGCCCGCCATCGCGGCGGCCGGTCTCATCAAGGGCCTGCTGGCGGCGGCGGCCAAGGTGCCGGGCTTTGATACGGCCAACAGCACCTACATCATTATGAACACGGCCAGCAATGTTATCTTCTACTTTATGCCCATTTTCCTGGCCTACACCGCGGCAAAGGCCCTCAAATGCAGCCCCATCATTGCCATGATGCTGGGCGGGCTCATCTGTCACCCCACCATTGACGCCATGGTGCAGGATGTGGCCACCAAGTCCACAATTTTCGGCTTGCCAGTGATTAAAATGGCGTTTACTGTGGGCGACTCCACCAAGATATTCGCCTATACGGAGTCCGTCATACCGATTATACTAGCTGTCATTGTCCTCAGCTTCCTGGAGCGCTTCCTGCGCAAGTATCTGCCGGAAATCCTCCAGCTCATCCTGGTGCCCGGCATCTCCCTCATTGTCATGGTGCCGGTGATGCTGGTAGTGGTAGGCCCTGTTGGCATTTATGTGGGTTATCTGGTACAATGGCTCTATACGGCCCTCTATGGCTTCAGCCCGGTGCTGGGCGGCATCATCGTGGGCGGCCTCTGGGGTGTGTTCGTCATCTTCGGCGCGCACCGGGCTCTGCTGCCCATTGGCCTCAACGATGTGGCCATGACGGGCACCAATACCCTGATGTGCTTTGCCGGTTCCGCCAACTTTGCCCAGGCCGGTGCGGCCCTGGGTGTCATGTTCAAGACCAAGAGCCCCCAGCTCAAGCAGGTGGCCGCTTCCGCCTCCCTGTCCGCGTGGCTGGTGGGTGTGACCGAGCCCGCCATCTACGGCTGTAACCTGCGCCTGAAAAAGCCCATGATCTGCGCGGTCATTGCCGGCACCGTGGGCGGCGCCATTATGGGCATCGGCAACGCGGTCAATACTGGCTTTGCCAACAACGGCGTGCTGACCATCATGTCCTACTGGGGCGACGGCGTCAGCTTCAGCCGCTTCCTGGCCTACCTCATCGGCATCTGTGTGGCCTTCTTCGGCGCGGCGGTGCTGACCTACTTTGTGGGTTTTGAGGACGATGCACCCCAGACGGCCTCCGCCCCCAAGGAAAGCAAAACTGGGAACACAGTAAGCACCCTGCCCACCGGCGATGTGGTGCTGGTCTCCCCGGTGGAGGGAGAGGCCGTTCCCCTCTCTGAGATGGGGGACCCGGTCTTTTCCTCCGGCGCACTGGGCCAGGGCGTGGCCATCCGCCCCACAAAGGGCGAAGTGGTGGCCCCGGCGGACTGCACCGTGGAGCTGATGTATGAGACCAAGCATGCTATGGGCCTTAAGCTGGATAACGGCGTGGAGGTGCTCATCCACATCGGCGTCAATACGGTGGAGCTGAAGGGCCAGTATTTTGAGAGCCTTGTAAAAGACGGAGACCGGGTGAAAAAGGGAGACAAGCTGGTAAAGTTTGATTTGCAGAAGATCAAAGCCGCCGGTTATGACCCCACCGTGTGCTTGGTGGTCTCCAACAGCGACGAATATGCCGCAGTCAACACGGCCAGCGGCGCGGCCAGCGCGGCGCAGCCGGTGCTGGCGGTGGTGCGCTAAATCAGAAAAAGAGGTGCTGTATGAGCAAACCATTTCCCAACGGATTTTTGTGGGGGGCCTCCTCCTCCGCGTTTCAGATTGAGGGCGGCTGGGATGAGGACGGCAAGGGCATGACCGTGGCCGACTACAACTCCTTCAAGCGCTCGGACAAGCAGGCCGACAGCAAGGTGGCCAGCGATTTCTACCACCACTGGCGGGAGGACATTGCCCTGATGAAGGAGCTGGGGCTGAACATCTACCGCTTTTCCCTCTCCTGGGCCCGCATTATCCCGGACGGAGACGGGGAAGTGAACCCCAAGGGCATCGCCTTTTATAACGACGTGATCAACTGCCTGCTGGAGCACGGCATTCAGCCCTTTGTCACCCTGTACCACTTTGATCTGCCCTATGCCCTGGTGGAGAAGTACAATGGCTGGGAGAACCGCGCCTGTGCCTTTGCCTTTGAGCGCTATGCCAAAGTGTGCTTTGAGGCGTTCGGGGACCGGGTAAAATATTGGCAGGTCATCAACGAGCAGAACCTGATGATCCGGGTGGACGAGCGCATGAACATCCACGAGCCGGACCTCTGGAAAGCGGACAAAATCCGCGCCCAGATGGATTACCACATGTTCCTGGGCCACGCTCTGGCGGTGAACGCCTGCCATGAGCTGGTACCCGGCGGCAAGGTGGGCCCGGCGGTGTCCTCCACCTGCACCTACCCCCTGACCAACCGGCCGGAGGATGTGTGGGCGGCCAAGATGAACGACTGGTTCAAGACCAATTACTGCCTGGAGATGCACATGGACGGCCAGTACCCCGGCTACTACATGCGCTATCTCCAGGAGCGGAACATCGTCCCCGCTATGGAGCCTGGCGACGCCGCTATCCTCAAGAGCGCCAAAATCGACTATATCGCCCTCAACTACTACCGCACCCTGTGTGCCAGCTACCTGCCCGCCACCGAGGAGCACCCGGCGGGCGAGCGGGTGTTCCGGGGCAATGAGGTGGACTTTGACCAGTACGGCTACTGCCGGGATGAGAAAAATGAAAACCTCAGCGCCAGCGAGTACGGCGCCCAGATTGACCCCATGGGGCTGCGCATTGTGCTCAATGAGTATTACCGCCGCTATCACCTGCCCCTGATCATCACTGAGAACGGTCTGGGTACGGCGGACGTGGTCTCCGAGGACGGCAAGGTCCACGACCCCTACCGCATTGACTACATCCGCAGCCACCTGGCAGCCTGCCGGGACGCCATCGAGGACGGGGTGGAGCTGATGGGATACAGCCCCTGGTCGGTGATGGATCTGCTCAGCTCCCACCAGGGCTTCAAAAAGCGCTACGGCTTCATCTATGTCAACCGGGACGACCACGATTTGAAGGATTTGAGACGGATTCCCAAGGACAGCTTTTACTGGTACCAGAACGTCATCCGTACCAACGGAAGCGAGGTGTAGGGCAGAACCGAAACGGGCTCCGGGAAAGAGGATGGAAAAACGATGAGAGTGGTGAAAGTGTTAAACACCTCGGTGGTGCTGGCTCTGGACGAGCAGGGCGAAGAGGTCATCTTGATGGGCAAGGGGATTGGATTTCGCAAGACCATCGGGGCCTCCCTGGATGCCGACGCCACCGATAAGGTGTTTGTCCTCCGGGACCGGGACCTGAAGCGCACCATCATCCAATTGGCGGCGGAACTGAACGGCGAGATCTTTGGCCTCACCAAGGAGATCATCGACTACGCCAAGGACACCTACTCCATGCAGCTAATGGACCACATCTATCTGGCGCTTACGGACCATCTGGCCTTTGCCATTCAGCGGGTGCAGGAGGGAATTTCGTTTCCTGGATTCTACTCCATGGACGTGATGCGCTACCGCCCGGAGGAGTACGATGTGGGGTGCTATGCGGTCCGGCGGATTCGGGAGACGCTGGGAGTGGAGCTTCCAGAGAGCGAGATCTGCAACATCGCCTTCCACTTTATTAACGCCCAGAAGGATCACCCATACAACGGGAACATTCAGAAAATGGAGGAGATTGCAAGGGGCATCCTGGAGCTTGTCAAATACTATTTTGGCATTGTCTATAACCAGGAGACCATTGCGTACAGCCGCTTTGTGACCCATGTGCAGGCCCTTGCCCAGCGGGTCGCCTTGGACCAGCAGATCCCGGAGGAGATCACCGATTCCCTCTATGACGAGATTGTGCCCAAGTGCCCCGAGGAGTTTAAATGCGTCAATCGGGTGGCGGCCTTTCTGGATGCACAGTACCAAATCCAGATCACCCAGCAGGAGAAGCTGTATCTGACCATCCACATCCACCGCGTTCTGGAGGAGAACCGTCACACGGGGCGCTGACCAGAGAACCCAGCAGGAACACAGGAGGCGCCGCAGAATCCCAACGGGTCTGCGGCGCCTGTTTTGCTGTATAAACAATCAGATCTGCCATCGAAAGGAAAGGAGAAACTATGAATATCCTGGTGATTGATGTAGGAACTTCCAGCATACGGGGGGTGCTCTTTGGTACCGCGGGAGAGCAGCGCTTTGTCCACCAGATTTCCTACCAGCCGGACTTTCTGGACGGGGGCTGGGTGGAGCAGGACCCGTCGGACTGGAGCGATACCCTGACAGAGATTGGACAGCGGACGGCCGCCTTTTGCCGGGAGCAGGGAATCGGGGTGGACGCCCTCTCCCTGACCTGCCAGCGCTCCAGCATCATCCCGGTGGATGAGAAGGGGAACCCTCTGCGCCGGGCCATTATGTGGCAGGACAAGCGCAACGCCTCCATTGTCTCTGAGCTGAAACCGCGGGAGGCGCGAATCAATGCCCTCACCGGGGCGCGGGTCAACACCGTGTTTTCCGGCAGCAAAATGACCTGGTTCCGGCGCAATCAGCCGGAACTCTACCAGAAAACCTATAAAATCTGCACCATTGCGGACTACATCACCCACCAGATTACCGGACAGTTCCGTACCGACCACACCTATGGCAGCCGCAGTCTGCTGATGAATGTCCGCACCCGTGCCTGGGAGAAGGAGCTGCTGGACCTCTTTGAGGTGGAAGAGGAGAAGCTCTGTGAGCTGGTACAGCCCGGCGGTATTATCGGCACTGTGACCCCGGCCTTTGCCCAAAAGACCGGACTGCCAGAAGGGATTCCCCTCATTTCCGCCGGCGGGGACCAGCAGTGTGCGGCTTTAGGCCATGGTGTCACCGGCCCGGGGACCTTGGAGATCACCACGGGTACGGGGGCGTTTCTGCTGGGCTACTGTGCCCAGGTCCCGGAACAGCTGGGCAGCGGCGTCATCTGCGGCGCCCACGCCATCCCCGAGCGGTATGTGCTGGAGACCAGTATGCTCACCTGTGCGGCGCTCTACAACTGGGGGAAGCGGACGCTGTTTTCGGAGGAACCGTCCGAACTATATGAGACCATTAACCGGGGCGTTACCCTCAGCCCGCCCGGCGCACGGGGGTGCATCGCTCTGCCCTACTTCCAGGGGCGGGGCACACCGGACTGGAACGCCAGCGCCACCGGCGCGTTTTTGGGCCTGACCCTGGGGACCACCCGGGAGGATATGGCCCGCGCGCTGCTGGAGGGCATTGCCTGTGAGGCGGGGAACAATCTGGAGGAGTTGGAGCGCTACACCGGACCAATGGAGCAGATCTATGTGGGCGGCGGCCTGACCAAATTCCCCACCTTCAATCAAATTCAGGCGGATGTCTATCAGAGATCCCTGCTGCGCTGTGCGGACCACGGAGAGCAGACCGCCCTGGGGGCGTGGGCCAGCGCGGCAGTGGCGCTGGGGATGTATAGGGACTATGAGCAGGCCCTGGACGCCCAGAGAGGGGCGGAGCCGTTTGAGCAATATCTGCCCAATCCAGAGCACAGAGCGCTCTATCAGGAGCGGCGCACCCGCATGAACACACTCTATCGAGCCATCATGTGCTGAGAGATTGGCCTAGGCATGAAATCATGCCATTCCTCGGGGACAGAGTGCATGTCTACCAAATGTCAACCGAAAAAACGCCCGAAGCTGTTGCACGGCAATGGCTTCGGGCGTTTGCTGTATTTGGAACCTTTGATAGGTCTACCAAACGTCTACCAAGCGTATTTTTAAAAGATAAATCTCCTGTTTTTCTCTGGTATCCTCCGAATTTTAAAATTTATTTTGACGTGTGAGGGGCGTTGTACCGTCGATTTCGGAACATTTGTCGAAAGAAAGCGGAAAAAACGAGCCAAAACACCTCAAAACTTGAACAAGGAGGATATCCAAATGAGAAACCTCAAGCGGGCTCTCAGCATGGCTCTGGCTGCCATCATGGTCCTTGGACTGATGGTCGTCGGCGCTTCTGCGACGAGCTACGAAGATTTCACCGATAAGGATGAAATCAAGAACAAGGAGGCCGTCAATACCATGGTCTCCCTGGGCGTCATCTCCGGTAAGGAAGATGGCTCCTACTATGCCCCGGCCGACAGCCTGACTCGTGCCGAGGCCTGCACCCTGATCGCCCGTATGCTGGGCGGCGGCAAGGACCCCGTTCTGGGCTCCAACATCAAGTCCAACTTCACCGACACCAAGGGTCACTGGGCTGAGACCTACATCGCCTACTGTGCCAACCTGGGCATCATCGTGGGCGTGGGCGACGGCTCCTTCAACCCCGACGGCACCCTGACCGGTACCGCCGCTGCCAAG
>DXDX01000096.1 GCA_019115265.1 Candidatus Flavonifractor merdigallinarum
AAGTCCAATGGTATTAAGTCAAGAGGGTGATTCACGGAAACAACAGAAGAAAACGCCATAGGAGAGCTATGTGAGCAGCCAAAAGGCAACACCAACCAAAGCCCTGCCCCTAAGAAAATTTGAAACAGGGCTTGGACATCAGAGTGGCAAGCGGTACGCTTAGCCCTCCGATGGGATATACAGGCGGTTGTCTTTCAGCAGCCGAAAGACCAACCGAACCAGTTTTCTGGCAGTTAAAGCGAGTGCGCGTTTATGCTGGTACTTGTTGACCTCTTTGAATTTAAGGTCATAGTAACGCCGGAACTCGGAGTCGCATCTTCTCACAGAGTTGGCAGCTTCCAGCAGGTAGTAGCGGAGATAGCGGTTGCCGGATTTAATCATTCGGGAGTGCTCCGCTTCAAATTCACCGGACTGGTGCTGTGTCCAGACAAGGCCGGCAAACTTGGCGACAGAGGCTTGGGAATCGAAACGGTGGATATCACCAATTTCAGCAATAATACCGGCGGAGTAAACCTTACCAATGCCAGGGATGGAAGTTAGAGTGTTTGGGATAATTTCAAACTGTTGTTCAATGGCTTTGTCCAGAACCTTAACCTGTTCCTTCAGTGCCCGCATAGAGGCGATGGAAACAGACATTGCCTGGTTCACGGTGTCGTTCACTGTCTTGGGCAGACGGTAAGAGCCTTTGGCCGCAGCCCGTACTGCTCTGGCAGTGGCATCTGGATCGACAAATCTGCCCCGGCCTGCTTGAGCAATAAAGTCGGTCAGTTCATCCAGATCAGTATTTGCCAGATCATCCACAGTTTCAAAATGCTCCATGAGAGCAATGGTAGTGGCGCTGGTGTTTTGAATGTCTTTCTCCTGAGCAATACCAGAGCATTTTAGGAATAAGTAGTTGGCAAACCTCTGCTTCTCCCGTGTCAGATTCTGAATGACATCAAATCTGGCTCTGGTGAGGGTTCTGAGAGCCTGGTAGCGATAGTCGTCCATATAGACCTCCTTGGCGATTCTGCCAAAACGGAGATGGTCGGCAATCACAAAGGCATCCACAAAGTCATTTTTGGGCAGATCTGGATAGGCTTCCTTGAATTTTTTGACTTGCTTGGGATTGAGGACATGGATCTTCCGCTGGAACCGGCTCAGGCTGCCATCCTCCCGGAGGGCATACACAAGGTTGTTCCCGTAGATAGAGGTGGCTTCCAGGCCAATCACCACATCACTGAGCCGCATGGAGCTGAGTGCCGACACAATTCTCTCTGACAACATTTTAGCACCACCAAGATTGTTCTGCACAGAAAAGCTACTGTGCTTGCTTCCATCCGGCTTCATCAGGTAGGCGACATTGCTCCTGCTGCTCACATCAATGCCAACGAATAATGGGTTCACGATTTTCACCTCCCCGCATGGAGATTTCAGGCCAGCAGGCTTGGAGATACCCATGATAACCGGAGCATCCGCAACCTCGCGTATCAGAATCATTCCAGAGCAGACCAATGCGATATCCCTCACTGCTGAAAGGGCGACCCACACTCTGGCAAACAGCCAATGAGTTTGCAGCTAACTTCCGGCTCAGGGAAACTGACTTATTTTGAAGCAGCCCTACGGCTCAACCAGGAGGTAGAGAACTTGACCCTGCTGTCCTACAGCTATTGTATCACGGGCATCTCTAAGCCTGCTGATATCTGAATTATTAACTTTCAAACTTATTATACGAGGAGGCCACCCATGGAAGCGCGTGCACAATCTCCCCTCTTTTCCCGCCAGGCTCTGGTGCGCCTGATTCTGCCGCTGGTCATTGAGCAGTTTCTCCTCATGACGGTGGGCATGGCGGATACGGTCATGGTCACCAACACCGGACAGGCCGCTGTCTCCGGCGTGTCGCTGGTGGACGGCATCAATCTGCTGCTCATCCAGGTGTTCGCCGCCCTCTCCACCGGCGGCGCGGTGGTGGTCTCCCAGTACCTGGGCCGCCGGGAGACGGAACAGGCCCGCACCGCCGCCCGTCAGCTCCTCTACACCACCATAGCGGTCTCCACCCTGCTGATGGTGCTGGCCCTGGTATTCCGGCAGCATGTGCTCTCCCTCCTCTTCGGCAACATCGAGCCCGATGTGATGGACAGCGCCCTGGAGTACTTCCTGGCCACCGCGCTGGCCTACCCCTTCATGGCCATCTACAACGCCGGAGCGGCCCTCTTCCGCTCCATGGGCAACAGCCGTATCTCCATGCTCAACTCCCTGGTGGTCAACATCGTCAACATCACCGTCAACGCCATCTTGATTTACGGCTTTGGCATGGGGGCGCTGGGCGCGGGCATCGGCACGCTGGTCTCCCGCATTACGGCGGCAGTCATCATCCTGAGCCTTTTGCGCCACCCCAACCTCCCCCTGTGTCTGCGGGGCTTCTTCCCCATCCACTTCCGGCGGGATATGGTGGGGCGGATTCTGTCCATCGGCATCCCCAACGGCCTGGAAAACGGCCTTTTCCAGGTGGGCAAGCTGGTGGTGCTCAGCCTCATCACCAGTTTCGGCACCGACGCAGTGGCGGCCAATGCCATCGCCAACAGCATTGCCGGCGTGGTAAACGTCCCCGGTCAGGCCATCGGCCTTGCCATCATCACGGTGGTGGGCCAGTGCATGGGCGCCGGGGAGAGCGAACAGGCGGTGCGCTACACCCGAAAGCTCTTGAGTGTGGTCTACCTGTCCATGGGCACCCTCAGTGTACTGCTCTTCCTGACCGCCGGGCCGCTGTGCTCCCTCTTCAACCTCTCCCCTGCCGCCGCGGACATGGCGGAGGAGGTGCTCCGCTGGTTCTGCGTCTTTACCCTCTTTGTCTGGCCTCTCTCCTTTACCCTGCCCAACACCCTGCGGGCCTCTGGAGACGCGGTCTTTACCATGGGCGTATCCATGGCCTCCATGTTCCTGTGCCGCATTGCCGCTAGCTACCTGCTGGCCAGCCCCTGGGGCTTTGGCCTGGGTCTGCTGGGGGTGTGGCTGGCCATGTTCCTGGACTGGGTGGTCCGGGCCTCTGTCTTTACCATCCGCTTTCTGCGGGGGCGCTGGAAGTCCCTGCGAGTCATCTGAAGATTGCTTCCTTCGGGCATAGAAGAGCCCCGGGCGAGATTACAACCTCGTCCCGGGGCTCCATTTTTGTGGTATGATGCAGTTTTCTGCCCGTTCATCCGGGGAATTCTCAGGCTTCCTCAATTCCCCGGCACATCTGTCCCTTCTTGGCTCCGCGCCCATAGGTGTACGCCGCATTCATCAGCGCAATCAGATTTTCTCTCGGCGTCCCCACCGGCGTGGTACAGCCCGGACATAGGGTATAGCCGTTGGGCGAGTCGGACGCCTCCCGGATGCAGCGGCGCACCTCCTGGGCAATGCTCTCCGGCGTGCCATCCCGCAGAATATCTACGGGGGATACGTTCCCGCTGATGCCGATTTTGTCCCCCGCAAACTGCTTCAACGCCTCCAGGCTCTCGCAGTTGTCCACCCAGAAGCTGGAGATGCCGCAGTCCAGCACATCCGCCCACCGGTCATTGGTCTTGCCGCAGATGTGGATGGAGGGAGTGCTCTGGAAGGTCTCAAATTCCTGCACAATCTGTTTGAGATACGGCTGCACCCAGCGCTGGAACTGTTTCCGGCTGATCAGATTGGCCGAGGCCATGGGCTCTGAGAGGCCGCAGGAAATCCCCAGCTTGTCATGAATGCCCCGGGCACAGGCGATGATACAGGCAGTGCTGTACTCCATCAGCTTTTTCACCTGGTCCGGGTGCTTGATGCAGTCCTTCAAAAAGCGGTCTGTCCCAACCAACGCACACGCTGTGGTCAGCGGCCCGGCCATGCCGGTGCTGATGGACCGCTCCTGTCCAAATTTGTCCTGCAAGCGGCCCAGCGCCTCCAGAATGATGGGCAGACGGCCATCCCGCTCCACGTTGATAAGTTCCATGGAGTCCAGCTGGCTGTAATCCTGGATGGCGGGCTGGGTGATATACGCGACGCTGTTGTCCGAATAGTGCATCTGGGTGCCCAGCGCCTCGGCAACCGTCCGCAGACCCAGACCCACACCCATATTGTCGGCGCCAAAATCCTCCGCCAGACGGGACTCCACCTCCACCATGAGGTCGGCGGAAAAATAGTAGTCGTGGATGGAAATGCCATACAGCACCGGGATGGTCTCACTGGCGGAGAGGGTGGTGGGAATGCGGTCCACTTCCTCCCCCCGGGCGTAGCGCGTCAGTCTCTCCTTGGGTGTCAGTTCTGTCTTGATTAGTTCCATTTTCACACTCTCCTCAGCAAAACATCATCACCAGTGGCAGCGTTACCACGGAACAGAGGGTTGTCATGGCAAAAATATCGGTGCCATAGGCGGCATTCTTCTCATACCGCATGGCCAGCAGCGTACTGGTCACTCCAGTTGGACAGGCAATGCACAGCACCGCCACACGGCGTATCATGTCGCTGACCGGTATCACCTGCATGACCGCCAGAAACACGAGGGGAATCACCAGCAGCTTGACCGCACACATCAGATACAGGCGCTTGTGCATCAGCATACTCTTCCGGTTTTCCCGCGCAATGTTGACCCCCGCCACCATCATAGCCAGGGGAGTATTCACCGCCGCAAACATCTCCAGCGGCTCTTCGATGACATTGGGCAGTCTCCACTGGAAGGCAAAAAACACCATGCCCGCCACAATCGCCAGAATGGTGGGCGACGTGAGGGAGCGAATTACAAACCGCCGGTCGGTCCGCCCGGACATCGCAAACACCCCGTGCGTCCAGATGAGCAGGTTGGACATTGCCACAAACACCGACATATAAAAGACGCCCTCATCGCCCAAAATCCCGAGGGCCAGCGGTATACCCACAAAGCCGCAGTTGGAATAGATGAGCGCCACCTGCTCCACCGGGCGCTCCCGGTCCGGCTGTCTGTGGGACACGATCTGGGCAATTCCTGCGGCCAGCACAAATTGCAGGAGGCCCAGCAGCACACACCACAGCAGACCATGCAGGTGCTCCTTGGTAAATTCCTGCTGCAAGGATGTAAACAGCAGAATGGGGGTAAAGAGCTGGAGCACCAGCTCGGAAATCCCCTCGTTCTGTTTCTCGTCGATCAGACGGGTCTGGTAGGCCACCGCACCCACCAGCGCCAGAAGGCCCATTACGATGGTCTTTTCCAGTGTAATGGCCGCAAGCTCCATTCTCTCTCACTCCAGTTGGGTTTGTTCCGGTATTCAGAAAAAGGGGGACGGCCAATTGGCCTTCCCCCTTTTGGTTTAAAACCCAACTTACTCCCACATGGGAATCTGGGTACCCTGCTTCTCGGTGGCAAAATACTCCGCCAGCGCGTCACACTGCACCAGCTCGGCCAGGTCCTTCGCCCACTGGGCGTCGGCGTCCTCCGCCCGAACCACAAAGCCCACCGCGTAAGTATCGTTGTCGTGGCTCATGCACAGGGGGTTGTCCACCGACTTGCCCGCGTTGACCATGTGGCCCGCGGCCAGGCAGATGGCGTCCACATCGCTGATGGACTGGGGCAGCAGGCTCATCTCCGCCTCCACAAACTTGAAGTTGTGGGGGTTGTCCTTTACATCAAACTGGGTGGGGACTTCCACCGACTCATCCAGCGTGAGCAGGCCCTCATCCTGGAGCATGAACAGGGCGCGGGACTGGTTGGTGGCGTCGTTGCACAGGCCGATGGTGGCCCCGTCGGGCAGCTCATCCAGGCTGCTCCACTTCTCAGAGAACATGGCAAACAGAGGATAGAAGGTCTTGGGCTCGATCATGACAAAATCTGTGCCGTTGGCCTCGTTGTAGCTCTGCATATAGGGCTCATGCTGGTACCAGTTGATGTCAATGCTCTTCTCCGCCAGAGCCACGTCCGGCTGCACGCTGTCATCAAAAATCGTGGCGTCCAGCTCGTAGCCGCCCGCACGCACCGCCTCACGGACCGCCTCCACCTGGTCTACCATGTCGGACCGGACACCAATCCGAATGGTCTGGAGCTCAGAGCCTGTATTGCTCGCAGTATCATCCGCCGCAGGGCTGGAAGCCGCGTCGGGGGTGGTAGTTGTCTCCGTGTTGCCGCTGGAGCAGCCCACGGCCATGGTCAGCAGCATTGCCACACTCAGCAGCAGGGGTAACAGCTTCTTCATTCCTTTGTTCTCCTTTTTCCTTTCATATTTGGTTTGGAACAGTTCCATACAGCGTCTGTATAGAGCAATTGAACTGTCCGTCCCTCTATAAAAAGCAGACAAACCGGGCCCGCTTTTTATCTCCATTTACTTCAGCTTCTTATAGATCCAGTCGCCAAAATACTGAATCAGAGCCACCAAAATCACCAAGATGACGCACACGGTATACATAATCTTCATATTGAAATTCTGATAGCCGTAGGTGAGGGCAATCGCGCCCAGACCGCCCGCGCCAATGGTACCGGCCATGGCGGTGGCGCCCAGCAGGTTGATGATGCCCAGGCACAGGCCCGAGGTGAGCGAGGGCACCGCCTCGCTGAGCATGATTTTGAATACAATCTGTATCTTGGACGCGCCAAAGGACTTTGCCGCCTCAATGAGCGCGGGGTCAACCTCCTGGAGACTGTTCTGGAAAATCCGGCCCATAAAGGGGGTGGCCGCCACAGTCAGAGGGACAATGGCCGCCCGAATACCAATGGAGGACCCGGCAATGAGCCGCGTCAGCGGAATGATGGAGATCATCAGGATGATGAAGGGGAACGAGCGGATGATATTGACAATAATGTCCAGCACGCGATGCAATACAGGATTGGGCCAGAGTCCATTCTTTTCTGTGACCACAAGCACCACACCCACCACAAAACCAAAGACCACCGAGAGAATCCCAGAGAACAGCATCATCTGGAGGGTCTCCAGCACCGCGGGGCCAATCAGCAGGGAGAAAATCTGGCCCATGGTATAGTTCTTCAGTGTCATTCGTCATCGCCCTCCTCGTTTTGCTCCTTCTCTGCATGAGGCTGCTCCATCTCAAACCACTGATACTTTTTCTCATTCAGATAGTTGGCCACGAGAGGGAACTGCTCCTCCGTCACATTGATGACAAAGGTGCCGAATACATCGTCTCCATAATTCAAAATCTGGCCGTCCAGCACCGGGAACACAATCCCCAGCTTCACCGCCATCTCGGTCAGCAGCTCACCCTGCGACACCTGGTTCAGGTAGTGGGCCACAGTGATGTTCCGCCCCGTCTGGGGTAGGCGCAGCTGCCCCTCACCCAGCAGGCGCTGCAAGGCCGGCGGCTTCTGAACAAAGACACTCTTGGTCTCACCCTGGGCCGCAATCTCACCGTGCTCCAGAATAGAAATCTTGTTGCAGGCGTTGCGCACCACTTCCATCTGGTGGGTCACAATGATGACGGTGATGCCTGTCTCCCGATTGATTTTTTTCAGCAGCTCCAAAATGGAGATGGTGGTCTTGGGGTCCAGCGCGGAGGTGGCTTCGTCGCACAGCAGGACCTTGGAATCCATGGTCAGTGCCCGGGCAATGGCCACGCGCTGCTTCTGGCCGCCGGACAAATTGCGGGGCTTCTCCTTCATCTTGTCGGTCAGCCCCACCAGCTCCAGCAGCTCGCGCACCTTTTTGTCAATCTGGTCTTTGGGGTAGTGCCAGCACTCCATGGGGGTGGCCACATTCTGATAGACCGTCTTGCGGTTCAGCAGGGAGAACTGCTGAAAGATCATACCCATACTGCGGCGGAACTCCCGGAGCTGCTGCTCATTCATATCCTTGACCTCGCGGCCATCCACCGTCAGGCTGCCCTCCTGGTAGGTCGTCAGGCCATTGATGCAGCGCAGCAGGGTGGACTTACCCGCGCCGCTGCGTCCCACCAATCCATAAATGTCGCCGTCCTCAATGGTCAAGTTGATGTCTTTCAGAACCTCCAGGTCTCCAAACGTCTTTTTTAGCCCTGATATTTTGATCACTGCATTCCACTTCCCTCTCCATTTCACTGTCTCTGGCATATTCTGCACAGTTTCTGTCAAATTTCATTGAATGATGGGTCTCATGCACCATGATAATGGGAACTGTTTGGCCTGAATGGCCTCTCTTTTTCCTGCGGAAACCCGCCGGCCTCTTGCGGCACGGCTGTGCATTTTTGCAAATTTTCTCGATCCGGGTGCTCTCTTTGTTCGTGCAATTTTGCAAGAAACATCCATTATTTATTCTGTTTTAGACAAAATACTCAACATTTCTTCTTATTTTAGCACATTTCATTTTTTTGTAAATACATAATCCCATCATTTTTTTCTATAATGTTTCCGGTTGTATGCAACATTCTTGAATGGAATTTTTTAAATGATTTTAAAAATTTACCGACTCCCGTTGCTGCAAGGTATGCGACACATCCTAAAAACAGTTGCAATAGACGGGACAGGCTCCTTGTCCCATACTGCAAATCGGCTATTATGTCCCCATATTTCAGATATAATCCGCTTTTCCTTCTAAAATACAGGGTTATCATTTCCGATTTGTGTGCTCTTGTAGTCTACACAGTTCAGGCCTCTCTGATTGAAACTTTCCCTGCAACCCCCTACTCTAATTTGCTTCCCTACCCCTTTGCATTCTCTGATCCGCCGGGACGCATCTCACTCTACGAGTGCGGCGTTCTTCTGAGCAGAGCACTACTTATTCGAATATTTTCTATATAAATGCTTCCTTTATTTTGAAAATTTCAATAAAACCCTATTTTATTTTTCTATAATGGATGCTTTTTCCCCCTTTTTCTCTTCGAAAATTTCGATAAAGAATTTCTTTTCTGCCTGCCACATTGTGTAATTTTCCAAAAGGACTCGCTCTGCTCGAATTATATTCTTTTTTTGCTTTGTCAATAGGAAAAATTATGCGTTTTTCGTGTCCAATTCCCCATAATAGACACCCGACGCACAACCTGCTATAATGGAGCCCCTGAAATCCGGCCAGTGCCAGCGGAGCCGCCTCCCCTCATGCAGCCCACTCCGCCCCGCCGGACCAAACCTGAGAAAAAAGGAAGGATGATACCATGAGACGCGATCTGCTTACCCGCACCGCCGCGCTTGCCGTGGGCGCCACTCTGATGCTCACCGCCTGCGGAGCTCCGGCCTCCAACAACTCCGCCGCCCCCAGCGCGGAGCAGAGCCCAGACGCCTCTGCGGCCCAGAGCACCTCGTATAAGAGCGAGCTCAATGTGGCCATCGCCGCCAATCCCCCCTCTCTGGACCCCCACGGCATCAACTCCAACATCGTGGGCGGCATCGGTATGCACATCTACGAGCCTCTGTTCTCCCTCAACGCCAGTTATGAGGCGGTCCCCGTTCTGGCGGAGTCCTACACCGTCAGCGACGACGGCCTGGTGTACACCATCAAGCTGCGCCAGGGTGTGAAGTTCCACAACGGCCAGGAGATGACCGCCGACGACGTGGTGGCCTCCATGAACCTGTGGCTGGAGCGCTGCGCCAAGGCCGAGCTCATCAGCGGCTCCACCTTCGCCAAGGTGGACGACTACACCGTCACCCTCACCGTGCCGGAGGCCTCCTCGGATATCATCATGGTGCTGGCCGCCCCCATCCAGTTTGCCGCCATCTATCCCAAGTCGGTGGTGGACGCCGCCGGTCCTGACGGCGTGACCGAGTACATCGGAACCGGCCCCTACCAGCTGGCCGAGTGGAAGCAGGACCAGTATGTGAAGCTCACCCGCTTTGCCGACTACCAATCCCCCGAAGGGGAGTCCAGCGGCCTGGTGGGCGAGAAGAGCGCCGCTACGGAGACCATCTACTTCCGTGTGGTCACCGACAGCGCCACCCGCATCGCCGGCCTTCAGACCGGCCAGTATGATGTCTCCGAGGAAGTGCCGCTGGAGCGCTATGAGGAGCTCTCTTCCGACACCAGCCTCACCCTAGATGTGGAGACGGGCGGCACCCTGAACCTCTTCTTCAACACCACCCAGGGCCCGCTGGCCAATGAGACCCTCCGCCAGGCGGTACTGGCCGCCCTCAACTGCGACGACATTCTGCTGGCCGCCTACGGCGACCCCAACCTCTACACCCTGGACCCCGGCTGGTGTCCGCCGGATGACGCGGTGTGGGGCAGCGAGGCCGGCAGCGAGTACTACAACCAGAACAACCCCGAAAAGGCCAAGGAGCTGCTGACCGAGGCGGGCTACAACAACGAGCCCATTGTTCTGGTCACCACTCCCGATTACAGCGAGATGTACAACTCCACGCTGGTGGTGCAGGAACAGCTCAAGCAGGCGGGCTTCAACGCCCAGGTGGAGCAGTACGATTTCAGCACCTTTATGGAGCACCGCGCCGACCCCGCCCAGTTTGACCTCTTCATCACCAGCAACTCCTACAACCCCCTGCCGGTGCAGCTCTCCGTGCTGAGCCAGGCCTGGGCGGGTCTGGACGCGCCGGAGGTCAGCGAGGGCATCCGCGCCATCCGCTCCGCCGCCACCACCGAAGAGGCCTCTGCCGCCTGGGATAAGCTGCAAGGCTTCCTCTATGAGTACGGCGCCGCCACCGTGCTGGGCCACTACACCGGCGTGTACGGCCTGCGCACTGGTGTGGAGGGCTTTGACTATCTGCGCTATCCCATCTACTGGAATGTAAAGGTTCCTGCATAACCGTACTACACGGGCGGCGGGGTGCATCCGCACCCCGCCGCGTTTTATTTTAAGGTTTCAAAAAGGGGTAACGCCATATGCTGTCCTACATCCTCAAACGCATCCTCTCCTTGGTGCCGGTGATGTTCGTGGTGTCGGTGGTCATCTTTCTGGTGGTCTACCTCATCCCGGGCGGACCGGCCACCGCCATGCTGGGTCTGGAGGCCTCTGCGGAGCAGATTGCCCAGCTCAACGCCGATTTGGGCTTTGACCGGCCCTTTCTGGTGCAGTACGCCGACTGGCTGGGCGGTGTGTTCCGGGGGGACTGGGGCCAGTCCTATTTTCTGGATATGCCGGTGCTCTCCGCCATTGCGGAGTACTTCGGCCCCACCCTGAGCCTGGCGGTGCTGGCCCAGGTCTTTTCCCTGCTCTTCTCCATTCCATTGGGCATTCTGGCAGCCTATAAGCGGGGGACCGCGGTGGATTTGACCACGGTGTCCATCTCCCTGCTGGGCACCGCAGTACCCGGCTTTCTGCTGAGCATGTTTTTCATGCTCTTTTTCGGCGTCTATCTGCGGTGGCTGCCGGTGGCGGGCTATGCCCCCCTGAGCGACGGCCTGTGGCAGCATCTGCGCTACCTCATCCTCCCCGCCCTCTCCCTGGGGGTGGTACAGGCGGCCTACATCACCCGCATGACCCGCTCGGCCCTTTTGGATGTGCTCTACCGCAACTACATCCGCACCGCCCGGGCCAAGGGCTTGCGGGAGAGCGCTGTCCTCTTTGGACAGGCCCTCAAAAACGCCGCCCCCACCATTCTCACGGTGGTGGGGCAGTCCTTCGGCAGTCTGGTCACCGGCACCATTGTCACTGAGACCATCTTTAACATTCCTGGTCTGGGGATGCTCACCATGAGCTCCATCAAACAGCGGGACGTGTTTGTCATCCAGGGCGTGGTGCTCTTTGTGACGCTGGTGTATGTGCTGGTCAATCTGGTGGTGGATATTCTGTACGGCCTGGTGGACCCCCGCATCCAGCTGGGCCGGAAGTAAGGAGGGATGGAAATGTCAACTCGAACCCACGCCCCCGCCGTGGGGGCGGCCATTGTCCGGGAGCAGCGCCTGCTGCGCCGGGATCGTCTGCTGAACAGTCCGGGGCTCCTCATCGGCGCGTGCGTCTTTACCCTCATTGTCCTCTCCGCCCTCCTCATTCCGGCCATCAACCAGGTGGACCCCAACGCCATGGAGGTCTCCCAGCGCCTCCAGCCCCCCAGCGCCCAGCACATCTTCGGCACCGACGAGTTTGGGCGGGATCTGTTCACCCGGGTGCTGTATGGCGCCCGCTCTTCCCTGACGGTGGGCTGCGCAGTGGCGGTCTTTTCCTGTGTGCTGGGCACCGTCATTGGCATCTATGCCAGCTATTTTAAGCTGCTGGACCACATCCTCATGCGCATCTGCGACGGCCTCATCGCCATCCCCGGCATTCTGCTGGCCATCGCCCTGATGGCCGCCCTGGGAACCACCAACTGGAATGTCATTCTGGCTCTGACCATCGTCTACACCCCCAGCGTGGCCCGTGTGGTGCGCTCCAGCGCCCTGGTTACCAAAAATCAGACCTATGTGGAGGCCGCCAAGGTCCAGGGCGCCAGCAGCGGGCGCATTCTGTGGAAGCTCATTCTGCCCAGCGTCATCTCCCCGCTGACGGTACAGGCCTCCTTCATCTTTGCCCAGGCCATTTTGTCCGAGGCGTCGCTGAGCTTTCTGGGCGCCGGCATCCCCGCCCCCGCCGCCAGCTGGGGCAACATCTTACAGGCCAGCAAACAGGTCCTGCAAAAAGCCCCCTGGACAGTACTTTTCCCCGGTGCGGCGGTGATTCTGTGCGTACTCAGCCTGAATCTGCTGGGCGACGGACTGCGGGACTATCTGGACCCACACACGGCAGGGAGGCGGAAAAAGTGATGGAAGCAACCAAACAAGTGGAAGCGCTCCTGGAGATGCAAAACTTCCGGGTCCTCTTCCCCGGCCGCAAGGGCCCTCTGCCCGCGGTGGACGGGGTGAATCTCACCATCCGCCCCGGCGAAATTGTGGGGGTGGTGGGCGAGTCCGGCTCCGGCAAGAGCGTCATGTCCCAGTCGATTCTCCGCCTGCGGGAGTACGAGGCCGATGTGACCTATGAGGGGAGCATCCAGTTTGAGGGGCAGGATTTGCTCCAGCTCCCCCTGTCCGCCCTGCGGCACATCCGGGGCAACCGCATTTCGGTGATTTTTCAGGACCCCCTCACCTCCCTCAGCCCTGTCCACACCGTGGGCAAGCAGATGGGCGAGGTACTGCGCCTGCACAAAAAACTCTCCCGCCCGGAGGCCCGCGCCCGCAGCGCGGAGCTTTTAAGTCTGGTGGGCATCCCCGACCCTCAGCGGTGCCTGCGCCAGTACCCCTATGAGCTCTCCGGCGGCATGCAGCAGCGGGTAATGATCGCTATGGCCCTCTCCTGTGAGCCCGCCCTCCTCATCGCGGATGAACCCACCACCGCTCTGGATGTGACCATTCAGGAACAGATTCTCGACCTCATCGCCCAGCTCAACGCCAAACTGGGTATGGCGGTTCTCTTCATCACACATGATTTGAGCGCCATGGCCCAGCTGTGCCACAGTGTGCGGGTCATGTATCTGGGCCAGATTGTGGAGGAGGCGGAGACGGAGGAGCTTTTTGCCCATCCCATGCACCCCTACACCCAGGGTCTGCTGGCCTGTATCCCCCGCCTGGATGTGGAGCGGGGTAAGCCGCTGCCGGTAATTGAGGGCACCGTGCCCCCTCTGTCGGCGGTACCCAGCGGGTGCCACTTCTCCACCCGCTGCCCCTACGCCACTGACCGCTGCCGCCAGGGGGAGCCTCTCTCGGTGGAGGTCACACCCGGCCACCGGGTCAAGTGCTGGAAATTTGCCCCGGCTGGGGCAGGAGAGGAGGGTGCGCTGTGAGTACCCCGCTGCTGGAAGTCAAAAATCTGCAAAAGCGCTACCCCATCTACGGCCCCCTGGGCAAACTCTTCCCCCCGAAAACCCACATGAACGCCGTCTCTGGCCTGTCCCTCCAGCTCTTCTCCGGGGAGACTTACGGCCTGGTGGGGGAATCGGGCTGCGGCAAGACCACCACCGGTCGGGCCATTGTGGGCCTCAACCGCCCCGACAGCGGGGAAATCTGGTACCAGGGAAAAGATTTAGCCCAGCTCTCCGAGCGGGACTTCCGTCCCCTGCGGCGGGAGATTCAGCTGGTCTTTCAGGACCCGCTCTCCTCCCTCAATCCCCGCCAGCGCATTGGCGCGCTGCTGGAAGAGCCCCTCATCATCCAGGGCGAGGGGGACCGGGAGGAGCGCCGGGCCAAGGTGCTGTCCATTCTGGAGAAGGTGGGGCTGTCCGAAGAGCACTATTTCCGCTACCCCCATGAGCTCTCCGGCGGACAGGTCCAGCGTCTGGGCATTGCCCGCGCCCTCATCATCCATCCCAAGCTCATTGTGTGCGACGAGCCGGTATCCGCTCTGGATGTGTCCATTCAGGCCCAGATTCTCAATATGCTCACCGCCTTGCAGCGGGAGATGGGGCTGACCCTGCTCTTTATCTCTCACGATATGGGGGTGGTGCGCTATCTCTCCGACCGCATCGGGGTGATGTATCTGGGCGCACTGGTGGAGGAGTCCCCCACCGACGCCCTCTTTGAAAGGCCCCGCCACCCCTACACCCAGGCCCTCTTCTCCTCCATCCCCGACCTCTCCAAGCGAGGCAAGAGCCATGTGTCTCTGGGGGGAGAGCTGCCGGTGCGCACCGACGAGTTTCAGGGGTGTGTGTTCCATACCCGCTGTCCCCACGCCACCGAGCGCTGCCGCCGGGAGGCTCCCGCCCTGCGGGAGATAGAGCCTGGGCACAAGGTGGCCTGCCATCTGTCCTGACCGTTCCTGCCCGGTTCTCTCTCCGGGCGCCGCTGTCTGAAAGGAAAGGTGTACCATGTTCCGACGCATTGCCGGTCTCCTGCTGGCCGCCTCTGTGGCCCTGGGGACCCTGCCCACTGCCGCTTTTGCCGCCACCCCTCTTCCCAGCTCCTATGACCTGCGCACAGAGAACGCTGTCACCCCCGCCCGCAACCAGGGGCGCTATGGGGACTGCTGGGCTTTCGCCGCGATGGCCGCCCTGGAGTCGGCTATTCTGAAACAGAACGTGGATTCCTCGGTCACCGCCAGCACCCTGGACCTCTCAGAGGACCATATGGACCGGCACCACGGCTATGACTACGGTCCCCGCCTGGCGGGTGGCCGGTACGAACTGGCCCTGTCCTACCTGCTGCGGGGGGATGGTCCCTATCTGGAGTCGGACTACCCCTATACACTTCCGCCAGAGGCCACTTCTTCCACCCCCACCGGCTCTCTCCCTGTACCGGCAGAGGCCACACCCAGCAATCCCACCATCCCCTATCAGGTGCTGGGGGTACAATTTCTGGAGAATGTCAACGCGCTGGAGCTGACCGCCGACACAGCCCAGGCGGCCATTGCCCCCACCAAGGAGGCGATTCGGACCTATGGCGCGGTGTCCACCAACCTTTACCAGGCCCATGATGGAAAGGGCACTTTCCCTTACACCAATGGCACCTACTACAATCCAGAGAAGGCCGCATACTACTGCGATGAAAAGGCTCCCGGTTACAACCATGTGGCCAATCACGCGGTGGCCATCGTGGGGTGGGATGATCATTTCTCAAAAGAGAACTTTACCACAAAGCCCGACTTTGACGGGGCCTGGCTCTGTAAGGATGCCCAGGGCACCGGCTTTGGACGGGACGGGTTCTACTGGGTCTCCTACCAAAGCGCCTGTGTCACCACCACACAGTTCTGTTTTACTGAGGTTGTCAAGGCGGACCAGGCCTATTCCGGCATTGCCCAGCATGACGCGCTGGGACTGACCCAATTTGTCGATAACGACTATACCCAAATCACAGGTGGGCAGGATGTTTATTTTAACCGTTTTACCGCACCAGCGAGTGAAACAACTCTGGAGGCTGCCGGGTTCTATACCATGGGAAAAAACGCCTCTTATCGTCTCTATTTCATCCCGGATTTTGACGAATTCATCCGAACATTTACCGGATATGATGATGTTGGGCCGACCTTTCAAGAGAAACAAAATGATTATTTGATTCAAAGCGGAACGCTGGCGGATGCTGGCTACCATACCATTTCATTGGAAAAACCTATCCAATTAACTCAAAACCAAGATTATGGTATCGGACTGTGGGTTGATTTTCCTACCCCCATCAGCTATATGCCGTGGACCCAATCCAAGCCAGATCGCGGCAGCGGACACTATGTTTTTGAATACGCTTGTTCTCTCAATCCTATTGCAAACCCAGTAGTTGCAGCCGGCGAGACCTATACCTTTGATCCTTCTGATAATGGAATGGGTATTTTTAATGGTTTGGGTTCGGGAGATACCATTGAAGATGTGGGCTATACGGACCAGTCTTACGGTATGATTACCTTCGGAAATCTCTGCCTCAAAGGCTACTATTCTGGAGATACTTCCCAAGTGGACCCCACTCCAGAGACTGTAACCGTCACCTCGGTCACTCAGCCCAGCGGCTTGACCGTTCCCTATGGCACAGACGCCTCAGCACTCAGTTTGCCAAACACAGTCCGCGTCCAGCTGAGCAACGGTAAAACAGAGGAGCTAACCGTTACCTGGAACACCTCTTCCTATCAGGCAACCAATCCTGGAGTCCAGACGCTCATCGGCACCCTTACATTGACAGAGGGAATGACCAATCCTCAAAATCTGAATGCCCAAATCACCGTCACTGTGGAAGAGCCGGTCCAGACAACTGTTCGGGAAATTGTAGCTGTTTCTTCCCCGTCTTTGTCTCTGACAGAAACGGAGCTCTATCAGAACCCAACCGCCTGTTTTGAGGATTCTGCTTCCGTGCTTCTCAGTGATGGTACTCATACAAAGCTTCAGCTGGTTGACGCCTATGGCGAACTAGAGGACGCTCTTTTTGACCTTTTTGACGCGGAACCTGGAGTTCCTTTCCCAATTGAGGTATTCACGCTGCAATTGCCCAGCGATGGCAGCATTACCAACCCCAAGAACCTGACACCTACTGTTATGGTGGTTCTGACAGATGGGGACCATCTGCCCTCCATCACCTCGGCCCAGGCCCCCGCGCCTATCACCGTTCCTCTGAACACCGCCGCTGGAGAGCTGGGTCTCCCGGAACAGGTATCGGTTACACTCTCTGACCAGACCACCGCTCAGGCCACAGTCAACTGGTACACCGGAAGCTATCAGGCCGGCACAGCGGGACAGTACACCATTTCCGGTCTGCTGACCGCGCCGGACAACGCGGTGGACCCCACCGGCACCGCCGTGTCCATAACCGTTACAGTGGAAGCGCCTGCTCCCCAGACGCTCACCATCGAATCCGTCACCCAGCCCAGCGGCTTGACCGTTTCCTACGGCACAGACACCTCGGCACTCAATTTGCCAAACACGGTCCGCGTCCAGCTGAGCAACAGCCAAACGGAGGAGCTGACCGTTACCTGGAACACCTCCTCCTATCAGGCGACCACTCCCGGAACCCAGACGCTCACCGGCACCTTCACCCTGCCTGACGGCATCACCAACCCCCAAAATCTCACCGCTCAACTCTCCATTACCGTAGAGCGCCCCGCTTCTCAAACTCTCCCCGCCCCCACCATCAGCCCCAATGGCGACTCCTTTACCGGAAGCCAGACGGTCACCCTCACCTGTGCACAAGAAGGAGCGCAGATTTACTACACCCTCAACGGTACACAGCCCACACGCAGCGCCATCCTCTACACCGGCCCCTTTGCTCTCACCCAATCTGCCACTATACGCGCCTTTGCTGTGTTGGACGGCTGGATTGACAGTCCGGTCTCCTCGGCCCAGTTTACCTATTCCACCCCCAGCGGCGGCGGTACCTCAGACAGCAGCGGTCGCTCTGACCGGGATTCAGACTGGAGTCCGTACACCCAGGCTATGACCACCGTCGGGAATGACGGCGTGCAGTTCAAACCGAATGTGACTACACAGGACAGCGTATCCAGTGTCTCCCTCTCCCAGCAGGCCGGGCAGGAGCTCATCCGCCAGTCTGCCAACCGGGGAAGCCGCACCGCCATCCTCGCCCCCGCCTTCCCGGAACAGACAGAACGTGTGCGCATGACCCTCCACCCCAATACACTCACCGGCCTGGGGAACCATACAGAGGCGGACTTGATGCTGGTCACGCCGCTGGCAGAACTGACTCTCCCCAACCGCAGCCTCACCGCTCTGGGGTCTCACAAGCAGAGTCTGTCTGTGGAGGTGGCCAAAGCGGACCATGGTGTCTCTGTCACGCTGGTTGCTGGAGAAGAGCCCGTTTTGGTATCTCGCGGCTATACGCTGAGCATCCCCCATGACGACTGCACACCGGGAACGGTAGCTATCCTGGTGGGAGAGGACGGCACACGCACCGTCGTACGCAAGTCGATGGTCGACGAGGCAGAAAATACCGTTACGCTCACACTCAACAGCTCTGCCCAGGTGGACATTGTCAATCGCACCCCGTCCTTCTCCGATGTTTCTGAACAAAGCTGGATGTATGACAGTGTAACCTTCGCCTACGCCCATGAGCTCTTTGCCGGAACCGGCGAAAACCAATTCTCGCCGCAAATGCCTATGGCACGGGGCATGCTGGCCCAGGTACTCTACAATCTGGAGGGCAATCCCAATCCGGGTTCCATCTCCTTCCCCGATGTATCCGACCAGGCCTGGTATGCGCCCGCCGCCCGCTGGTCGGCACAGGCCAGAATTTTCTCCGGCTATTCCAACGGGAACTTCGGACCAGAGGACCCCATCACCCGGGAGCAGCTGGCCGTTGCCCTGTACCGCTACGCTGGCTCTCCCCAGAGTCAGGAGACGCTCAGCGCCTTCCCGGACTATGAGGAAATCAGCCCCTATGCCCGCTCCGCCTTCGCCTGGGCCGTAGAAAACGGACTTTTCCAGGGCACCGGCAGCGGCACCCTAGCCCCGCAAGCGGAGGCCACCCGTGCGCAAGTGGCGCAGGTCCTGATGTCCTTCTGTCAGCAAATGCCCTGACCTAAAATATGCCCGCCTGGAATTTCAGAATTCCAGGCGGGCATATTTCATCTTGACACAAGTCCGGTCAAGGGCAGCTGTCTTTCACATACTCCTCCATCAGGCGGTCCAAAAAGTCCGGTGTGAGGTACATACAGATTTTCTCATAGGTAAACGAGTTGTGGATGGGGCGGTCCGGCTTCTGGTACTCCACATAGGCCATGGCGCACCAGGTCACCCCCCGCAGGCAGGTGAGGGCCAAATAGGCTCCCAGCCGCTCCCGCAGTCCCCTCCGGTCCTCCGCATCCCCCGCCGCCTCCAGGTAGGCGGCGGTAAAAACATCTCGCTCCGCCGGGGTGAGGATACAGTCGGTTTTCCAAAACGTGGTGGTGGGGGCGAGAAAGTGCCCCAAATCCTGGGCCGGGTCGGCCAGGAGGGGCTTTTCCCAGTCTATCAGATAGTTAGGCTGTTCTGGTCCGTTGATGAGGAAATTCCCCGAATTGATCTCGGTGTTGATGATGGAACGGGGAGCCGTCGGAAAAGGGTCTCCCTCTCCCCAGGGAGAGAGGGCATCCAGCATGGCCCTCAGTCCCCGCTCGGTGCGGGGATTGCGGCCCGAAAAGTCAAAATACACCTGGACCATGGCCCGGCACTCCTCCACCATAGCCGCCAGAGGACGCTGGGGGGCAATCAGTCCACAGTCTGCCGGAACCGGCAGCGTGTGAATATCGGCCAGAATCTGGGCGGCCAGCGGGAGGTCGGTGCGGTAGTCCAGCGCCCGGCCCGGCAGATACTCCATCACCAGCACCCCCCAGGGCAGCGCCGTCCGGCTCCCGTCCACATACCGCGCTTTGGGGGTCCGTCCGGTGGGCTCCAACAGGCGCAGCGCCCGGTACTCATAGCCAATCTGGTTGGAAAGGTGCATCTGACTGCCGGTGTTGACCCGCAGAACATACCCTTTCCCCGTCTCCGGGTGGGAAAAGCGGTAGTTGACATGGTACTCCCCCTGCCCCAACAGAGTCAGCGAGATGGGGGTATCCGCAGGGAGCGCCAATGCCTCCCGCACCTCTTCCCGTCTCAGATACTGCTCCAGCTGTGCCTGCTCCATAGACACTTCCTCCCTGAACTGGTTTTTCTCCAGTGTATCAGAGAAGCGCTGCCGTGGCAAGGAAAACCCTTCCTCAATCAGTCGTCATGTCCATAGCCATGTCCATGACCATGCCCGCTGCTGCCGCTGTTCCCGTTCCCATTGCCAGAGCCATAGCCATTTCCGTTTCCGTGGCTGTGCTCACTCTCTCCGCTGTCAACATTGACACAGGCGTCCCCCGCGGAGGGATCGGTGTCCACCGGCAGGCCGGCGGCCGTCTGAGCGGCGGCCAGGCGGTCCCGCAGCTCCGGCATGGACATATTCTGCACCTCCTGTACCGTGATGGACGGCTCCAGTGCCTGAAGCTCCACATACAGGCGGTATTTGCCCAGCGGCAGACCGGCGGCCTGGGCCTGTGCGGACTCCTCCGCGCTCCCGGCGGCACAGCACACATTGCCATAGGAGGCAGTGCAGGCGCTCACCCGCTCCAGAAGCTCGTTGCTCTGGTTGGGGTCCTCTCCCGCCACGGTGATGGACACCGGCGTGTCCTCCGTCCCCAGATAGCCCTGGCTCAGCAGGCGATCCACCGCCTCGGCACAGTCCAGATGGTGCAAATTCAGCTCAGACACCAACGCGCTCCCCTCCTGTCCGTAAGAGGACACCCCAATCACCCGGTCAAACCGGTTGACCTCCAGGGAGAGGCCGGATTCCGCGTCTACACTGACCGCGGCGGTGGGGGTAAAGTAGACCAGATAGCTGCCCGCGCCCAGCAACACCAGCAGAAAGCTGGCCATAGCCACCGCCAGCCGCCGCACATGGCTCCGGTGCGTTCGGGGAGTGATTTGGGCGGATACCCGCTCCAGGGTGCGCGCTTTCAGCTCCTCGCTGGCTTTCACTTCGTCAAAAGCCGCGTAAATCCGCTTATTCATCCTCGTCACCTCCCAGTGCCTCGCGGAGCAGACGCTTTGCCCGTGTCAGAAGCGTATAAATCGTATTGACTTTTTTCCCTAGAATCTGTCCAATCTCCGGGGCGGTATACCCCTCATAATAGCTCAGATAGATCACTTCCCGGTACTTGACCGGCAGCGAGAGCACCGCTTCCAGCACCTCGCTGTGCTCCGAAGAGACAGGCGCAGCCTGCTGCAGCGCCTCCTCCAAAGGAACGGTACGGCGCCGCAGCAGACTGCGCAGCAAATCCCGGCAGGCATTGAGGGTCACCCGGATAAACCAGGCCCGCTCATGCTCTTCACTCTCGAATTGGGTGGAGTTAAGGGCGTACTTGAGGAACACCGTCTGGAATGTGTCCTCGGTGTCCGCCTCATTTTTCAGATGGAGCAGGCATAACCGCCGCACAGTATCCGCCTGCCGCTCCATTGCGCCCTGCAACTCCTCTTCGCTGCGCATGCTGCGCCCTCACCTCTCCTTTGAACCGGCACTCCGGGTCAATTAATAGCCACAGTGTCTGCCCCGGCAGCCGTGACCATAGCCGGCGCCGTAGCCCATGCCGTAGCCAGAACCAACGCTGGAACCGGCGCTAGCGCTGGAGTTGGAGCCAGCCGTGCTGGTGCTTCCCGTCACCGTGGCATTCCAGCCCTGACCAATGCCATAGCCCTGGCCGCAGGTATCACACACACCATCGCCATTGGCGTCCACATGGTTTGCGCAGGTACCCCAGTTGTCGCAGATGCCGTCGCCGTTGGCGTCCACAAAGTTGGCATGGGTGCCCCAGTTGTCACAAATGCCATCGCCATTGGCATCCACATAGTTGCCGCCGCACATCCGGCCGCAGGTATCGCACACACCGTCGTTGTTGGCGTCCACAAAGTTGACGCAGGCGCCCCGGTTGTCACAGATACCATCGCCGTTGGCATCCACATAGCCCGCGCAGCTGCCCAGGGTGTCACAGACGCCATCGCCGTTGGCGTCCACATAATTGGTGCAGTTCCGGTGGTACGCCAAGGTCTGGACCGTGCTGACCGCCGTAGTGCTGCTGGTATTTGTCCAATTGGAGGCCGTTGCCCCTCTGCCATGGTGCCCCGCAGCCAGCGCGGTCCCGCCCGCGGTCATCAGCCCCAAAACCATCGCACCAGCCAGCCATCTCTTCATCATAATCAATTCCTCCGTTTCTGATTGTACTGGCCTTCTGGAAGGCCTTCTACTTGTAATACGTCAGAGCCATTCCAATCCATTCACACCGGAGAAAAAAATTTTTAGTTTGGGAAAATTTCCATAAACCGCTCTATATTTATGGAAAGCCCCGCTCTATACAGAAAAAAGCACCAGCCAGTGGCTGGTGCT
>DXDX01000013.1 GCA_019115265.1 Candidatus Flavonifractor merdigallinarum
CCTGGCCCTGCCCAAGCGGCAGCTGGACGACATCATCGAGATGATCTACCAGCTGGACAAGCTGGCCCCCGGCACCGCCAACTACGACACCCTGCTCTACGGCGCGGAGGTCAAGTTCTACTCCGCCCGGCTGGCCCTGTCCAGCGAGCTGGAGACCGCCCTGCCCGGCTTCTTCGCCGCCGGCGACGGCGCCGGCATCACCCGGGGCCTGGCCCAGGCCGGTGCCTCCGGCGTCAAGGTGGCCCAGGTGATCCTCAACCGGCTGAAGTAGACGATTGGTCGAGGGCCTTGGGCCCCACATCCCGGAGCAGCACAGGGGCGGGGGCTTGCGCGATCGATGCCGCTATGATATAGTAGGGGGCGACAGCGGCCGGGGAAGCCCGGCCCTTGGATTTGAGGCCGCGCCCCCGGACGGGGAGGCGTTTGGGTACGGAACGGGGTTTCGGTTGCCTGTGGGGGCCTTGAATCAGGCAGATCGAGACGAAAGGAAGTTTTGTACCCGTGGAAATCAACGGCGAGCAGGTCAACGAGACCAAAACCTATGCGGAGCTGGGCCTGTCCGAGGCCATCATGAAGGCCATCGGCAAGAAGGGCTACGTCCAGGCCACCCCGGTGCAGGCCGGGGCCATTCCCTATTTTATGGAGTGGAAGGACGTGATCGCCAAGGCGCCCACCGGCACCGGCAAGACCTTTGCCTTCGGCATCCCCATGGTGGAGCACATCGACCCGGCGTGTGAGGACGTGCAGGGCCTGGTGCTGGCCCCCACCCGGGAGCTGGCGGTGCAGATCCAGGAGGAGCTGCGGGATCTGTGCGAGTTTAAGGAAGGGGTGCGCACCGTCTGCCTCTACGGCGGGGCCCCCATCGACAAGCAGATCAACACCTTAAAAAAGAGGCCACAGATCGTGGTGGCCACCCCCGGCCGCCTCATGGATCACATGAAGCGGCGCACCGTGCGCCTGGACAGGGTGCAGACCGTGGTGCTGGATGAGGCCGACCGGATGCTGGATATGGGCTTTGTGCGGGACGTGACCCGGATTCTGGATCAGCTCAAGCACCGGCGCAACCTGGGCATGTTCTCCGCCACCATCAGCCGGGAGGTGATGGACATCTCCTGGGTCTATCAGCGCGACCCGGTGGAGATCACCGTCCGCCCGGTGGAGGAGTCCAAGCCCGACATTCAGCAGTACCGCGTGGACCTGGACACCCGGGAGCAGAAGCTGGACACCATCGCCGCCCTCATCACCCACGGGGAGTATGAGCGGGCCATCGCCTTCTGCAACACCAAGAATATGACCGACCGCCTAGCGGGCCTTTTGAAGATGCGGGGCATCACCTGTGAGGCCATCCACGGCGACATCCAGCAGCGGGTGCGGGAAAAGACCCTGGAGAAGTTCAAAAAGGGAGAGCTGCGGGTACTGGTGGCCACAGATGTAGCAGCCCGCGGCCTGGACATTGACGATGTGGACGCGGTTTTTAACTACGATGTGCCCGACGAGCTGGAGAACTACACCCACCGCATTGGCCGCACCGGCCGGGCCAAGCGCCACGGCGTAGCCTATACCTTTGTGGCCAACATCACCGAGGGCATCCGCATGGACGAGATTGTCCGCAACACCGGCGCGGAGGTGCAGCGCCTGAAATACGACCAGGACGGCTGCCTCATGCTGGTGGACCAGCCGCGCTGAGCCGCCTCCCTGGCTCCGGCTTTTTTACCATGACTTCTAAGAACTTCTTTACACTCCCTTGGCGGGTATGATAAAATAACAACGGATTCTGGAACAAGAAGTTTACTTTCCGCTTTGCGGGATGGAGTGGGAGGGTCACGATGCAACTGTGTGAAGTGAAGCGGATTTTGTCCGCCACGGTACTCAGCGGAGCCGACCGGCTGGAGGAGGAGGTCTCCTCCGGCTGCGGAAGCGATTTCCTCAGCGATGTACTGGCCTATGTACACGATCAGAACCTGCTGCTCACCGGGATGGTCAATCCCCAGGTGATCCGCACGGCAGAGATGACCGACATCAAGTGTGTGGTCTTTGTCCGGGGAAAGCACCCGGGGGACGAGATTGTCCAGATGGCGCAGGAGCGGGGCATTGTGGTGATGACCTCGCCGGAGCGCATGTACACGGCCTGCGGCCTCTTATACAGCAACGGACTTAGGGGGAATTGAGACATGGAACCTGTGAAACTGGTATATCCCGTGGAGGGCGGGGACTTCATCCAGGCCGGCGAGGCCTCCAGCAAGATGAAAATGACCCTCAAAAAGCTGGGCCTGCCCTCGGACGTGATTCGCAAGGCCTCCATCTGTATGTATGAGGGGGAGATCAACATGGTCATCCACGCCAACGGCGGTCAGGCTGAGGTGGAGATCACCATGGACCAGATCGTCCTGCGGATGGTGGACCACGGCCCCGGCATCCCGGACATCCCCAAGGCCATGGAGGAGGGCTACTCCACCGCTGGGCCCGAGGTGCGCAGCCTGGGCTTCGGCGCGGGTATGGGCCTGCCCAACATGAAGCGCTATTCGGACGAGATGGACATTGAGACCGAGGTGGGGAAGGGCACTACCGTGGTCATGAAGCTGAAGATTGGATAAGAACCAGATGGGAGCTGATGACTGCCATGGAGCACTCTGTTGTCCTGGATTACACACGCTGCCGGGGCTGCACGACCTGCATCAAAACTTGTCCGACTGAGGCCATCCGGGTCCGCCGCGGAAAGGCGCGGATTCTCTCCGACCGCTGCATTGACTGCGGGCGGTGCATTCAGGTCTGCCCCCATCGGGCCATGAAGCCCCTGAGCGACAGCCTGGACCGCCTGAAGCAGTATCCCTACTGCGTGGCGGTGCCGGAGCCGTCCCTCTATGGACAATTTCACCATCTGGGCAATGTGGATTTGATTTTGGGCGGACTGCTGAAGGTGGGGTTCAACAAGGTCTTTGAGGCGGCCAAGGCCGCGGAGATTCTGGCCGAGTATGTGAGCCAGCGGGAGAAGGAGTCCCCCCGGCGGGCGCTCCCCCTTATCTCCCCCCAGTGCCCCGCCATTCTGCGCCTCATCCGCATCCGCTTCCCCCACTTGATTGAGCACCTGGACCCGCTGGTCATGCCCATGGAGCTGGCTGCCACCCTGGCCCGTAAGGAGGCCTGCGCCGAGACGGGCCTCCCGCCGGAGGAGATTGGTGTCTTTGCCATTGTGCCCTGCCCGGCCAAGGTCACCGCCGCCCACTCCCCCGAGGGGCTGGATGCGCCGGTGCTGGACGGAGCCTTTTCCATTCAGGAGCTGTATCTCCGCCTGCTGCGGCCCATGGAGGAACTGAAAGACCCCCTGCCCCTGATGGCCTCGGGCAAGGTGGGAATGGGGGTGGCCATTGCCGGCGGGGAGTCCCGCAGCCGCCAGGCCCAGCGCTATGTGGCGGTGGACGGCATTGAGAACTGCATCCAGATGCTGGAGGAGATTGAGGACGAGCGGCAGCCGGAGGTGGATTTTATTGAGCTGTCCGCCTGTACCCAGGGGTGTGTGGGGGGCTGTCTCAATGTGGAAAACCCCTACATCGCCAAAATGCGTATTCAGCGCATGATGGAGGAGCTGCCCGCCTTTACTTGGCCGGCGGAGCCGGAGGAGCTGGACCGGGAGATCACCACCTTCTCCCGGATGCCCCAGTACAGCCCCGCCTTCCGTCTGGACCCCGACCGGGCGGAGGCGATGGCCAAGCATCTGCGCATTGAGGCCTTTGAGGCCACGCTGCCGGGCCTCCACTGCGGGTCCTGCGGCGCACCCAACTGCCACGCCTTTGCGGAAGATGTGGTGCAGGGCCGCTCCAGCGCCGACGACTGCATCTTCAAGGTGCGGGAGCGGATGCGGGATGTGGCCGGCCCGGACGGGACGGACGCCTATCTGCCGCCCCCCTTCCGCCAGAAAAAACAGACAGCCAAAGATGGTGCCCAGAGCGGTACGGTTTAACCGTATCGCTCCCATTTTTATAAGGAGGTCGTTTGTATGTTGTGTGCCCACTGCCACACCCCCTGTTCCGACGGGCAGGTGTTTTGCCCCCACTGCGGCGACGCCCTCCAGGCGGCGGGGGGGACTGTGGAGGGGGAAGTTTCCACATTTGCAGCGGGTGTTGTGGAAAACCAAGTGGAGACACTGCCCGGGAAGAGCGCCCCGCGCCGCCTGAACCTGGGCCGCCGGGGGGTGTTGGCGGCGGGGGCGGTGTGTCTGCTGGCAGCGGCGGGGGTGGCTGCGGCGCTCCTGCTCCCACATGGGATGGAGGGCATCCAGACAGGCCAGATGCACCTCATCAGCAGCAACACCCGCAACCGGAATACAGAGGCGTTTTACTACGACGGTACGCTGATGGCGGGGCTGGAGGAGGGGCTTACCACTGCCAGGAGCTTTCTGGACGGCTCCTCCAGGCTGGTGCTGGAGGAGGGCTATTTCAAAGGGGTGCTCACCCAGGAGGGGCTTAGGGAGCTCTCCCTGCCCATCGGAAATCTCTATACGACAGCCTATGCGGCGGACGGCAGCGTGCTCTACTACGCCACCGATGACGGGGAACTGTGGCGTCAGCCCCTGCCGGAGGGGGAGGGGGAGCGCCTGCTGGAGGGGGCGAGTTTCAGCGGCAGTATGGTGCTCTCTCCCTCCGGGGACGCCCTGGCCTACGAGGATGAGGAGGAGGTCTGGCACCTGGTACAGGGCACCCGGCAGGAGGAGCTGCCGCTGGAGACGGGAGCGCAGGTGATGGCGGTGTCTGATGGGGGGAATTACATCTACTATTTCCACGCGGTGGACGGCGGGGCCCACTACACCTATCAGTACGACAGTGTTCTCTCCTATATGCAAAACAGCGTCCTCTTCTGCTGGGATGGAACCAGCAGCCGCCTGATTGCCCCCTCCATGGCCAACATTATGGTGTCCAACCGGACAGGGGACCAGCTTTTGCTGCTGGGGAAGGAGACCTATCTGGCAGAGGGGGGAGACAACCGCCATTTTGCCGACTATGTGGTGCCGATGTGGATGTACCGCGGGGTGGGTGACCTGGCCGGGTCGTTTACCAACAACCAGGTGACGGTGATGGACTGCGCGGATTTGACTTCGGTGCTCTTTTACTCAGTGGCGGAGCAGCGCCTCTGCCGGATCAGGGACGGGGCTTTGGTAACTGTGGCGGAAGAGGCGACAAAACCCCTCAGTGACGCCACCGGGGAGAAAGTATGGTATCTCCAGGATGGCGCCATCTGGCGGGTGGACGGGGGCGGCAAGCCCCGGCAGATATGGGCTGACGCGGGCTCCTACGCTGTGCTGGACGGGGTGAACCCGGAGGGCGATGTTCTGCTCTATGAGAACCGGAAGGGGCTGTGGCTCCTGCGGCAGGGCGGCTCTCCCCAGTGGCTCAGCGAGAAGTGCCGGGGCACGATTCCCTACTGGGAGGGCTTCTACTACTGGACAGACAGTGGCCTCTTTTACTGCGACTGGGAGGGGAATCAGCGGGAATTGGAGGAACTCTCTGGACTCACAGGTCTCTCCTACACCAGCGGTTCTCTGCCTGAGGTGGAGGGGAGCGATGGGAAGGTCTGGTTTCTGCTGCCCCAGGGCCAGGCTGTCCAGGTCCCGTCCTGACCGGCGGAAATACCGGCGGAGCGCGGGCGGTTTTTTGTGCAGAACGGTGCTTGCGGCAGGGGCGGTTTCCCGCTATAATTTTGCTGATTTTGACACAGAGGAGCGGGAAACAATGTATCGACTGATTGCACTGGATATTGATGGCACCCTCATCCGGCGGGACGGCCATGTGAGCGAGGAAAACCGCCGGGCCATTCAGGAGGCCCGCTCCGCTGGGTGTACGGTGGTGCTGGCCACCGGGCGCTCCTGGCAGGAGGCCGCCGACATCGCGCGGGAGGCCGGGTGTGACTCCGCCATTGTGTGCCTGGGGGGCGCCGGTGTGGCCGACTGGGCGGAAAAGCGGCTGATGGAAAACTGGACCATGGCAGACCGGAGTGCGCTGGAGATTCTGGAGCTGCTTCAGACCAAGGATTTGGGTCTGCTGGCCTTTGCGGATGACCGCCTGATTGTCAACGCCCGCTGCGAGGCGGTGTTTCGGGACTACCCCTGCCGGGCCTTCCATGAGACGCGCATCCTGGTTCCCGATGTGAGGGAGTACCTCTGCGCTGAGGGGCTGTCGGTAAATAAAATCTTTCTCCTGGGGAAACCGGAGCAGCTTCCCGCCCTGCGTCAGGAGCTTTCGCGGTGGGAAGATGTGTATGTGACCTGTTCCGGGCCAAACAATCTGGAGCTGCTGGGCCGGGGAGTGGACAAGGGCACCGGTCTCACCGCTCTGGCCCGCCGTCTGGGCGTTCCCATGGAGGACGTGCTGTGCATCGGAGACAGCGACAACGACCGGGGAATGCTGGCGGTGGCTGGGATGCCGGTGGTGATGGGCAATGCTGTGCCGGAGATTCAGGCACTGGGCCGCTGGATTACCGACACCAACGAGCGGGACGGGGTGGCCAAGGCCATCCGGCACTTCCTAGCTCTGGGCTGAGAAAAGCGTCCAAGATATTAAAGATGACAATAGGGGCCGTTGCAGAATGGAAGTGTCTGCAACGGCCCCTTGTTTATTCGGCCTGCGGCGTGGTGGCCGGGGTCTGAAAGATGCGGGAGAACAGATTGTAGTCCTGCTCCAGCCGGGAGAGAAGGGGATAGCTCCCCTGGTGGATAATCCAGTCAATGACCACTCCCCGAAAATGCCGGAAAAGGAAGTCAGCCAGCCACTCCGGCGTTGGAACGGGGAGCCCCCCCTCCTCCGCCTGAATTTGCCGCAGGCAGTCCAGCATGGCGCGGTAGGTGAAGCGGTGCGGGTCGATAGAGTGGGAGGGGGGGGCGCCCAGACGCTGCTGATAGTAGCGGGTGACCAGTTCCCAGCCCAGCGACTCCATAAAAGCGGCGTAGGTGGACAGCAGCCGCCACAGCCGCTGCCGGGGGGAGTCGTCGGGGTAGGCGGTGAGGGCCTGCTCCATGAAATGGTCCAGCGGAGAGAAGCCCCGCAGGAGCATCTCGTCCTTGGATTTGAAGTGGTGGTAGAATGCGCCGGTGGTGATGCCGGCTTTTTGGCAGATGTCCCGCACCGACACTTTATCAAACGATTTGTGCCGGGAGAGCTCCATGGCCGCCTGTAAAATCGCCTGTTCCGTCTGTTGGGCCTGTTCCTTCCGGCGCTGCTGATAGTCCAACTTGCGGTACCTCCTCGTATAATAAGTTTGAAAGTTAATAATTCAGATATCAGCAGGCTTAGAGATGCCCGTGATACAATAGCTGTAGGACAGCAGGGTCAAGTTCTCTACCTCCTGGTTGAGCCGTAGGGCTGCTTCA
>DXDX01000097.1 GCA_019115265.1 Candidatus Flavonifractor merdigallinarum
GAGGAGCCACGGATGCCCATCTTCTTCTCGTGCTTGCCCACGGAGAAGCCGGGATCGGTGCGCTCCACGATGAAGGCGGAGATCTCCTTCTTCTTGCGGCCGCGCTTGTCGGTGGTCATGCCGGTGATGGCGATGATCACAAACACATGGGCGAAACCGGCGTTGGTGATGAAAATCTTGGAGCCGTTGAGGACCCAGTCGCCGTTCTCGTTCTTCACAGCGGTGGTCTGCTGGCCCTGGGCGTCGGTGCCGGCGTTGGGCTCGGTGAGGCCGAAGGCGCCAATCCACTCGCCGGAGCACAGCTTGGGCAGATACTTCTTCTTCTGCTCCTCGGTGCCGTTCTCATAGATGGGGGCACAGCACAGAGAGGTGTGAGCCGAGACGATAACGCCAGTGGTACCGCAGACCTTGCTCAGCTCCTCCACGGCCATGGCGTAGGCCAGGACGTCAGCGCCCGCGCCGCCGTACTCCTTGGGGAAGTAAATGCCCATCATCCCCAGCTTGCCCAGCTTCTCCACGGTCTCCTGGGGGAAGCGCTCGGTCTCGTCCACTTCCTCGGCCAGGGGCTTCACTTCGTTCTGCGCAAATTCGCGGTACATCTTGCGAAGCATCTCATGCTCTTTGGACAGATGAAAATCCATATTGCGTTACTCCTTCTTGTATGCGTAGTGAGGGCAGGGGGACGGGTCGGGCTCCGTCCCCCTGCCGGTAGGTGCGGATGAGCTTACTTGTTGTAGTCGTAGAAGCCCTTGCCGGTCTTGCGGCCCAGGCGTCCGCCGCGCACCATCTTGCGCAGCAGCAGGGAGGCGCGGTAACGGGGGTCGTTGGTCTCGTTATACAGCACGTCCATGATGGCCAGGCACACGTCCAGACCGATGAAATCGCCCAGCTCCAGGGGGCCCATGGGGTGGTTGGCGCCCAGCTTCATGGCCTTATCCACATCCTCCACAGAGGCCACGTGGTTCTCCACCAGGTTGATGCCCTCGTTGATCATGGGGATCAGCAGGCGGTTGACGACGAAGCCGGGGGCCTCCTCCACCTTGACGGGCTGCTTGCCCACCTGCTCGGAGAGGGCAAAGACCGCGTCAAAGGTCTCGTCCGAGGTATTCACGCCGCGGATGACCTCGATGAGCTTCATCACAGGGGCGGGGTTGAAGAAGTGCATGCCGATCACCTTGTCGGCCCGCTTGGTGGCGGAGGCGATGTCGGTGATGGAGATGGAGGAGGTGTTGGTGGCCAGGATGCACTCGGGCTTGCAGATGCTGTCCAGCTGAGCGAACAGCTCCTTCTTCAGGGCCAGATCCTCCTTGGCGGACTCAATGACCAGATCGGCGTCGGCGGCCACATTGATGTCGGAGGTGAAGGTCAGCTTGGCCAGGAGGGCCTCCTTGCCGGCCTCGTCCAGCTTGCCCTTGGCGATGCGCTTGTCCAGGCTCTTGATGAGGCTGGCTTTGTGCTTCTCCGCGCTGGCGTCGCTGGTGGAGCGGATGACAGTATCGATTCCCTTGTTGGCAAAGACCTGGCCGATGCCCAGACCCATGGTGCCGCCGCCGATGACAACGATCTTGTTCATAATGATGTCCTCCTAAGCAGTTTTATGTAAAATTCCGTACAAACAAATGAAACTCAGCGGTTAGTGAAGTGCTTTTCACTCCGCTTTTCCAGGAAAGCGCCCATACCCTCCTCTTTGTCGGCGGTGCCGCAGGTGACGCCGAAAGCCTCCGCCTCAAAGGCACAGCCGGTGTGGATGTCCGCCTGGAGACCCATGCGGATGCACCGCTTGGACTCCCGCACGGCAATCTGAGCGTTGGCGCAGATGGCGTTGGCCAGCTCCATGGCCTTGTCCAGCAGTTCCTCCGCGGGATAGACCGCCGAAACCAGGCCAATGCGCAGGGCCTCGTCCGCCTTGATGACCTTGGCGGTGAGAATCAGCTCCATGGCCTTGCTCACCCCCACAATGCGGGGCAGGCGCTGAGTGCCGCCAAAGCCGGGGGTGATGCCCAGGCCCACCTCGGGCTGGCCGAACTTGGCTTTCTCGCTGGCCAGACGGATGTCACAGGCCATGCTCAGCTCACAGCCGCCCCCCAGGGCAAAGCCGTTGACCGCCGCGATGACCGGCTTGGACAGGTTCTCCAGCTTGAGGAACACATTGCCGCCGTGGACGCCGAAGCGCTTGCCGTCGCTGGAGGTGAAGTTCTTCATCTCCCCGATGTCGGCCCCCGCCACAAAGGAGCGCCCCGCGCCGGTGATCACCGCCACATAGCTCTCCTCGTCGGCCTCCACCTGATCGAGCACCTCGTCCAGGTCGGTCAGGACCTGGCTGTTGAGGGCGTTGAGCGCCTCCGGCCGGTCGATGGTGATGAGGGCCACATGGCCCTGCCGCTCCAGTTTGACGAATCCCATCCTGATGCCTCCTAAAAAGTGCCCGTTTCCCGGATGCTTGTTATTTTTTTAACATAGTGTTGGCGAAAAAATCGCAACTTACCGGAATTTCCCGGAATTGTTGCGTTTTTCGCTGAAAAAGGTAACAGAGTGTCTCTCTGTTTCCTCCAGTAGTATATCGCCTTTTTCGTCAAATGGCAAGAGGATTTTGCGAAAAAAACAAACTTTTTCATTGCACTGGCCGGTTTGATTTTTCTCATAAGGGGAAAACCGGTACAAAACAGGGGCTGTCCGTTTTATGCGGAATAATGTCCGTTTTTCGCGTACACAGCGCCCAGGCCCCTCAGCCCAGGCGCCCGGCCAGCCAGGCCGCCAGCGGCACATACGCCAGCGGCAGGAAAATAGCGGGCAGCATATTGCCCACCCGGATACGGTCCTTAGGCAGGCCCAGCATATTGAGGGCAATGCCCACAATGATGGTCCCGCCCACCGCGCTCATTTCGGTGATGACCGCCGCATCCATAGCCTGTCCCACGGCGGCGAAAATGAGGGTGAGGGCCCCCTGATAGAGAAACAGGGGCACCACCGAGAAGGCCACCCCCACCCCCATGGCGGCGGCAAAGGTGATGGAAGTCACCCCGTCAATGACCCCCTTGGAGATGATAATGTCGTAATTGTGGTTCATCCCCGCCTCCATGGAGCCGTTGATGGCCATGGCCCCCACACAGAAGAGGACGGTTGCGTTGACAAAGCCCTCCACAAAGCGGCTGTTGCCGTTTTTGCGCAGCAGGCGGCGGCGCAAGAGATCGCCCACCCCCTCCAGCCGGTCCTCAATGCGCAGGGCCTCCCCCAAAAGGGTACCCACCACCATACAGACAATGACACAGAGGGTGTCATTGGTGCCAATCATGCTGGAGATGCCAATGCCCAGCACACACAGCCCCAACGCGCTGGTAATGGTGGCGGAAAAGCGGGGACTGATGCGGTCCCGGAAGATCAGCCCCAAGGTGCTGCCCAGCAGAATGAGAATGACATTGATGACGGTGGCGATCATGGGACCAGCTCCTTACTCTCTTTCTTTTCCCCTTCACATTGCTAAATCAAACGGCTTTTCCATCATACTCATTTTTCCGCCGGTTGTCAAATGGGATTTTCCCGCATGACCGGCAGATGGGGGACATATGCTGGAAACAGTCTATGGAAGGGGGCCTGCCCATGAAACTCAGCCGCTCCTCTCTGCTCTACGGCACGCTCCTGCTCACCGGGGTCAGTCTGGTGTCCCAAACCCTGGGCTTTGTGTACCGCATTCTCCTCTCCCGCCTGGTGGGGGCGGAGTATATGGGGCTCTATCAGCTCCTGATGCCGGTGTCGGCGGTGCTCCTCTCCCTCACCGCCATCGGCCTCACGGTGGCGGTGTCCAATCTCTCCGCTGAGTACGCCGCCCGGGGAAAGGCGGGGGCGCTGCCGGCGGTGCTGCGGCGGTGTCTGGGCATTTTTCTCTTGCTCTTTGTGCCCATCGCCTTGGTTGCCGCGCTGGGCTCTGACTGGATTTCCACCGCCCTCCTGGGGGACGCCCGCACCCAGCTGGGGCTGCTGCTCCTTCTCCCCTGCGTGCTTCTCACGGGAGTGGAAAATTTACACAAGCATGTCTTCTACGGCACCGGACGTATCCGCCCCCCGGCGGCGGTGGAGCTGTGTGAGCAGTTTCTCCGCACCGGGGCGGTGCTGGGGCTGCTGGTGCTCCTGCGCCCCCGGGGCGGGGAGCGGACGGTGGCGGTCATTGTACTGGGCATGGTGGTGTGCGAAATCTTTTCCGCCGTCACCCTTACGGTGCTCTTTCAGCGGCAGCGGGCGGGGCTCCCCTCCATGCCGCCGGAGAAGGGCCTCAACCGGCGCATTGCCTCCATCGCCGTCCCCATCGGCCTCACCGCCCTGCTGGGCAATCTGATGGGCTCCACCAACGCGGTGCTGATTCCCAAGCAGCTGGTGGCCTCCGGCGTGGATGTAACCCAGGCCATGAGCGCCTTCGGGGTGCTGTGCGGCATGACGCTGCCTATGCTGTGTATGCCCACCGCCTTTATTGGGGCCATGGGGCTGGTGCTGGTCCCCCGGCTGGCCCGCAGCGCCGCCCTGGGCCGCCTGGACCGGGTGCGGGACCGGGTTCACAAGGCCATGCAGGCCACTTCCCTGCTCATCATGCCCTCCATGGCGCTGCTGGTGGTACTGGGTCCCACCTTGGGGCGGCTTCTCTTCCGCTCGGAGCAGGCGGGGGACTACATCCTGCCCCTTTCGGTGGGGGTGCTTCTCTCCTGCTATCAGTCGGTGCTCTCCGGCGTCCTCAATGGCGTGGGGAGGCAGCAGGCGGCAGCCTGGAACGCCATTCTCTGCGGCGGGGTGCAGCTGGCCCTCACCTGGCTCTTGATGGGCCTGCCGGGGGTGGGGCTGGGCGGGTATGTGGCGGCCTTTGTCCTCAGCTCCGCTCTGGGCCTTCTCCTCAACTGGTGCCAGGTGGCCCGGTACACCCACATGCGCCCACGCCTCTTTCAGTGGTGTACCGCCCCGGCGCTGGCCGCTCTGCTGTCTGGGCTGTGCATCAACCTCCTCTTCCACTTTCTGGTGGACCACGGCGTCGGGGAGGTGGCCGCGGCTGGGGCGTGCGCGCTGTTTGGCTGTGTGGAATATCTGGCCGCCCTCTCCGCTCAGGGTACGCCGGTGGGGGATTTGCTGCGCCCCTCGCTGCGTAACTGACAGAAAACGGGCGCGCCGCGAACAATTCGCGGCGCGCCCGACGTGGTTCGGATGCTTACCAGCGCTCTACTTCCCGGACCAGCTCGGCCGAGTCGGTGACAATCTCCACCGGCTGGGAAAAGTCCAGCGCATAGATGCCCATGGGAGATTTGGCGTTCATGGAGACTGCGCCGTTGGTGGAGCGGACGGTGACTGCCTCCGGTACGGAGAGCGCCAGATCCCGGAGCTTCAGGATGTCCTCCCGCTTGGAGAACGTCTTTGTAATGACCATGGGTGATTCCTCCCGTATTGCGTTGTATCTTTATCTATTATAGTACAGCACAGGGAGAATGAAAAGAAGTTCCGCCCGTTTGAAAGCCAGTCTTTGTAACCAGAAACGGGTCAAAATTCGGCAGAATGGCCAATTCGTCCACAAAGCTGGTATTTCGTGGGTGGAAATAGTGTCTGAATCAGACCATCAGGGAGCACACCAGCTCGGTGTAGCGGGCGGCGTCCTCCAGGGGCAGCCCAGCGATGAGAAGCGCCTGGTCATAGAGAAGCTCGGCGTACACTTTGGCCTTCTCGGGGTCCTGGGCCATGGCGGACTTGAGCGCGGCAAAGGCGGAGGACTGGGGGTTGAGCTCCAGCACCCGCTGGGCCTTCATGTCCCCGGCGCGCTGGGGGTCCATACGCTGGAAGTACTTCTCCATCTCCAGAGTGATGGGCCCCTCGGTGGTAAGGCACACCGCGCCGCTCTTGAGGATTTTGGACACACGGGCCTCTTTGATCTTGTCGCCCAGAGTCTCCTTCACAAAGTCCAGCACATCCTTGTTCTCCTCGGTCTGCTGCTGGGCCTTCTCCTTCTCCTCGTCGCTCTCGGGGAGGGCGTCCTCGTCGTTAATGGATTTGAAGGACTTGCCCTCCAGCGCGCCCAGAGCGTTGATGACAAACTCGTCTGGCTCGTCGGTGAGGCAGAGGATGTCATACCCCTGGTCCAGAATCCGCTCGGCCTGGGGCAGACGGGCAATCTGCTCGGCGTTCTCGCCGGCGGCGAAGTACAGGAAGGGCTGGCCCTCGGGCATGTGCTCCTGGTACTCCGCCAGGGTGACCAGCTTGTTCTCCTTGGCGGACCAGAAGAGGAGCAAGTCTTTCAGCATGTCCTTGTGGGCGCCGTAGTCCTCCAGCACGCCGTACTTGAGCTGCATCCCGAAGTTCTTCCAGAACTGCTCATACTGCTCCCGGCGGTCCTTCTGGAGTTTCAAAAGCTCCAACTTGATTTTTTTCTCCAGATTGCTGGCGATGATCTTCAGCTGGCGGGTGTGCTGGAGCATCTCGCGGGAGATATTGAGGGAGAAGTCCTGGGAGTCCACCACGCCGCGGACAAAGCGGAAGTGGTCGCTGACCAAGTCGGCACACTGGTCCATAATGAGCACCCCGGAGGAGTAGAGCTGCAGGCCCTTCTGGTAGTCCCGGGTGTAGAAATTGTAGGGGGCATGGGCGGGGATATAGAGCATGGCCTTGTACTCCACCGCGCCCTCGGCGGAGACGTGGATGACGCTGAGGGGGTCCTCCCAGTCGCCGTACTTCTCCTTATAGAACTGGTTGTACTCCTCGTCCTTTACCTCGCTCTTGGGCCGCTGCCAGAGGGGCACCATGGAGTTGAGGGTCTGCCACTCGTCATAGTCCTCCCACTCGGGCTTGTAGTCGTCGCCGGCGTCCTCCGGGCGGGGCTTCTGGCGGGATTTGTGCATGAGCATCACAACGGGGTAGTGGATATAGTCGGAGTACTTTTTCACCAGATCGGAAATGCGGTACTGTTCCAGGTACTCATCGTAGTGCTCCTCCTCGGTGTTGGCCTTGATGTGGAGCACCACGTCGGTGCCCGCCCCGGCCTTCTCGCAGGGCTCGATGGTGTACCCGTCCTTGCCGTCGGACTGCCAGCGCCAGGCCTGGTCGCTGCCGTAGGCCTTGGAGGTGACGGTGACCTGGTCGGCCACCATAAAGGCGGAGTAGAAGCCCACACCGAACTGGCCGATGATGTCGGTGGTGTCCCCCTCCGCCTTCTCCTGCTTGGCCAGCTCCTCCTTGAACTGGAGGGAGCCGCTCTTGGCGATGGTGCCCAGATTCTCCTCCAGCTCCTCCTTGGTCATGCCGATGCCGTTGTCGCTGATGGTGAGGGTGCGGGCAATCTGGTCGGGGGTGAGGGTGATTTTAAAGTCGGAGCGGCTCAGACCCACCTGGTCGTCGGTGAGGGCTTTATAAGCCAGCTTGTCCACCGCGTCACTGGCGTTGGAGATGAGCTCCCGCAGGAAAATCTCCTTGTGGGTGTAAATCGAGTTGATCATCAAATCCAGCAGACGCTGGGACTCCGCCTGAAAGGCTTTCTTTTCCATAGCTGTGGTTCCTCCCTATATGAAAACATGTTCCGTTCAACGAAGTATTAGCACTCTTCTATCTCGAGTGCTAATACTATGATAACCCTTTGCGTGGTACTTTTCAAGGGTATTTTCAAATTGTTTGCAATTGCCCCCACTTGCCCTGTGGGGGGAAGCGCATTATAATGGATAACACGCACAAATCCAGGGACAGGGGGCACGCTATGGAACGGGCAACGGTACAGACCATCACCCTCCCGCCGGAGCGGCGGGTGCTGGTGCTCAGCGACATACACGGCAACCGGGACTTTTTCTGGTCCCTGCTCCGCGCCCTGCACTTTTCACCGGAGGACGAGCTCATTTTGCTGGGGGATCTGTTGGAAAAGGGGGAGGAGAGCCTCACCCTGCTCCGGGAGGTGATGGAGCTCACAAAGACCCACCGGGTCCACATGCTCTGCGGCAACTGCGACAACCTCACCTACAATTTTGTGGACGAGAATCCCGACATTCCCCCGTCGTTCTACGAATCCTACATTTTCAAATGGGGAAAAAAGTGTATTCTGCGCCAGATGGCGGACGAGCTGGGCCTCCCTCTCCGAAGCCCCGCCGATTTTCCCGCCCTGCGCAACGCCATCCGGGGGAGCTATGGGCGGGAGCTGGCCTTTTTACGGGACCTTCCCACTATTCTGCTCACCGACGAATTTCTCTTTGTCCACGGCGGGGTACCGCGGGAGGACCGCCTGGAAGAGCTGAGCGCCTGGCCGTGTATGAAAAACGACGACTTTCTCCCCAAAGGCTACTCCTTCCGCCGCTGGGTGGTGGTGGGACACTGGCCGGTGACCCTCTACCGGCTGAACATCGCCAGCGCCGCCCCCCTTCTCCTGCCGGAGCGGCACATCCTCAGCATTGACGGCGGCTGTCAGCTCAAGTGGGATGGGCAGCTCAACGCCCTCATTCTCCCCGCCGGGGCCCACACCGACTTCTACTACGCCGCCTGGGACGGTCTGCCCCTGGCCACCGCGCTGGACGATCAGGCCCCCTCTACCCACTCCATCAACATCCGCTGGAGTGAAAACCCGGTGGAGGTATTGGAGCAGGGGGAGGAATTCTGCCGCTGCCGCCACCTTGCCACCGGGGCGGTGCTGGACATTCTGACCGAGTATCTCTACGAGCGGGACGGCGCTGTCCGGTGCGAGGACTCCACCGATTACCGCCTGCCGGTGGCGGCGGGGGACGTGCTCACCGTGGTGCGGGAGACCAGCCGGGGGATTCTGGCCAAAAAAGATGGCATCACCGGCTGGTATACCGGGCGAATTGCCCGTACCGGCGCAGAGAAACCGGCCGTGGTGCAAAAAATCCCGCCTTTTTATGGGAAAATCATTGACAAGCGTTTTTCGGATTGATATACTATTAAGGCCGCTTTGAATGGGTTTTCAAGCGGAGCGTCACCGCTCCCGCCCCCGACAGCGAGTCCGTAATGAAGGAGTGAAAACTAGAATGCAGGCAATCATTGTGACTGGCGGCAAGCAGTACAAGGTGGCGGAGGGCGATACCATTTTCGTCGAGAAGCTGCCCAACGAGGCTGGCGACGCCATCGTGTTCGACAAGGTCCTGGCCGTTGTGGACGGCGACAAGGCCACTTTCGGTACCCCCGTGGTGGACGGCGCCAAGGTCGAGGCTTCCGTGGTGAAGAACGGCAAGGGCAAGAAGATCATGGTCTTTAAGTATAAGCCCAAGAAGGGCTATCACAAGCGCCAGGGTCACCGTCAGCCCTACACCAAGGTGACCATCGGCAAGATCTCCGTTTAATTGAGGATATGACCACCATATCCTTCCGCATGGAGGGCGAGCGCATTGTGGGCTTTCAGTCGAAGGGCCACAGCGGCTACGCCGAGGCGGGGAGCGACATCGTCTGCGCCGCCATCACCAGCGCCATCCGGCTCACCGAGTGCGCCGTCAACGACGTACTGGGCCTGGAGGCCTCGGTGAAGGTGAAGGACGACGCCATCTCCCTCAGACTTCCCGGCGGCCTGGGCGAGCAGAATGAGGAGACCTGCCAGACTCTGCTGGCGGCTCTGATGCTCTATCTGACCCAGCTGCATGAGGAATATCCAGAGCACATTCTCGTGGTGGAGGAGGAATAGCCTCTCCCCGCGGGCGTTATTCACACACGTTTGGAGGTGTACAACATGCTGAATATCGGTCTGCAGTTTTTCGCCCACAAGAAGGGCGTCGGCTCCACCCGCAACGGCCGCGACTCTGAGTCCAAGCGTCTGGGCGTCAAGCGCGGTGACGGTCAGTTCGTTCTGGCTGGCAACATCCTGGTCCGGCAGCGGGGCACCCACATCCACCCCGGTGTGAACGTGGGCAAGGGCAGCGACGACACTCTGTTCGCCCTGAAGGACGGCAAGGTGAAGTTCGAGCGCCTGGGTAAGGACCGCAAGCAGGTCTCTATTGTGGAGATTGCCCAGTAACAACAAAACCAAGGAAAGGCGGCACGGGGAGCGATTCCCTGTGCCGCCTTTTTTCTCACATTGGAGGTGTATTCGATATGCAGCCAAAGGATGCGCTTGTCCGTCTGGAGCTGCCCCGCCCCAATCCCAACCAGGACTACGCCACCTACCAAAACCAGTTGCAGCCCTGTCTGGAATTCCCCTCGGAGGAACTGCGGCGCTTTTTTGAAGCCCATCAGGAGGAGCTCTACTGGACTTTGGAGGAGCATCTGTCCACCGAGCTCCGGGACCCCCGGGCCTGGAAGCGCTCCAGCCAGCACTATTTTCCCTCGGCCCGCGATTTGACGGGAGAGTGGTATGTGGGCCGGGTGCGCCTGTGGCAGGAGGTGGGCGCCGTCCACGGTGTCCTGCTGGCCCGCTTTCTGGGTACTCCTGCTTTGGAAGGGGCATCCCAAGCGCCCTGCGACTATCTGGGGGTGCTGTTTCGCTTCTCCTGCTCCCCGGCGGAGCCCCGCTTCGTGGTGGAGGAGCAAATCCCCCTCCCCCTCTACTTAGAAAACCGGGTCTTCTACCCCGCCGGCATCCCTGAGGATGCCCACCTGTGCCCCCGCTGCTGCGGCGTGAAGTGGGCGGCGCAGGACGCCCATCTGGGCCGCCAAAAGCGCTGTCCCAACTGCGGCGGTCTGGGCTATGTGGACGCTCAGGGGCACAAGCTGGGGCTGGGGGTGCGCCTATGCGTCTGGCTGCATCTCTTCTGGGACGGCCCCCTCTCCCCGCTGCTGGCCCTGCTGGTGTGGGTCTGCGGCCTGGCCGGGGGGATGAACTCCGGCCTGTTCCAGCATGCTGCCTCTGGGAAGCTCTGCTTGCTGGTGTGGGCGGGTGTGGGATTGGCGCTGCTGCTGACCTCTGTGGGGCTGGGCCTGCACCGGGCAAACCAAATTCAGGGCTTTCCCTTCCTGCGCTGGCAGCGAAAGACGGCCCTTCTGCTCAGTTTCTTTTTGACCCTGCTGTTCAGCGCGGCGTTGTTCCTCTTCTCTTGGAGCCTGCTTTCCGCCTGACAGGTGTCGACGTTTCGCTGTACTGCCGCTCACCTTTACTCAGGTTGCACTTGCGGGGTTGGCCGCTCCTGTTTTCCAGCGCTCCTCCCACCAGGAGGAGCAAAAGCCCCGGCTGTTGAGCCGCTCATAGGTCACTTTTACCTGTTCCTCCCGCTCAAACCTCTCCTCCAGACTGCCGCAGAAGTACCACTCCAGCAGTGTATGAAAGTCGGGGGCAGCGGCAGAACCGTGAAGTCTGCCGTCCTCCCCCAGATAGTGCGGCGGCCACTCCAGCTCGTGGTCCAGCCACACCACAGACCAAGTGTTCTCCTGCTCTGGGTCTACCGCGTTTTCGTCCACCGTTAAATCGAGGCACAGCGGCCCCCACCCGGCCCCCCAGTCCCCGATGGGGAGCAGGGCGCGGATCTGTTCCTGTGTGGCGCCGTAGTCCGGCGCGATGCTCCGAAAATTCTCCACCTGCTCCACCAGCATCTCCATCTGGTCAATCCGGTACAGCATCAGCCAGAGAATATCCAGCTCGTCCCCCTGGTCAATAACACCGTTGATCTCAAATTCCCACCCCTCGCCGGGGAGCCGCTCGGTGAGCAGAAAGGCCCGGTACCACTCCGGCAGCCGGTACCCATACCACGCCTCAAACGCCGCCACCTCCTCTTCTGTGATGGTGGAGGGATGGCGCTCCGGCAGCCAGCCCCGCTGGGCACAGCACTCAAACAGTCTGGCCATCTCTTCTTGTTTTGTGTTTCCCATATCCCTTCTCCTTTCTCCCATTCTCTGAGAAAAGAAGCGTGTCGAGATACTTCGACACGCTTCTTTTCCTATGGCTCCACCACCATATCGTAGTATTCCTCTCCGTCCTCCTCATAGGGGACGGCGTACATGCGCTTTCCCAGCAGGGTGCGCAGCGCTCGAATGTCCTCCAATTGGTTCGAGCCAAACTCCTGGTAGCAGGTCTTTTCGCTTTTGGCGTTGAGCTCCTCGTAAAAATCCGTCACAGACACATTGAATTCGTCCAGAATCCCCTCAATGGGCACCTGGGGAATATCTTCGGGGGTGCCGTCCTCCTCCCCGTAGCACTCCGGCTCCAGCTCAAAGGTGATGGAGGTCACATAGACGGGATCTTCCGTAATGCCATAGGGGTCAGGGGCACGGTAGATGCCCGGCTCCACCTCTTCATAGGGCGGTTTCGCATATTTCTCCGGGGTAAAACTCTGAAAGTTCTTCACAGGCTGCCTCCTTATCTCTACGAAAAAGGGCGCTTCTTACTGGTCCAGCTCCTCGGCCACACCGGCGAGATAGTTGGGCTCGTGGATCTCAATCTCTCCCCGGTCGCAGGCGGCGGCCAGCGTGGGGTCGATGGGCAGGCGGGCCAGCACCTTCAGGCCGTGCTCCTTGGCCACATCGTCAATGTGGCTCTCGCCAAAGATGTAGTGCTCCTTACCGCAGTCCGGGCAGCGGTAATAGCTGTAATTCTCCACCAGGCCCAGGACGGGAATATTCATCATCTCCGCCATCTTCACCGCCTTGGTGACAATCATGCTCACCAAATCCTGGGGAGAGGTGACCACCACAATGCCGTCCACCGGCAGGGACTGGAACACAGTGAGGGGCACATCGCCGGTTCCGGGGGGCATATCCACAAAGAGGTAGTCCACATCGCCCCAGATGACGTCGGTCCAGAACTGCTTCACGGTGCCGGCGATGACGGGGCCCCGCCAGATGACCAGGTCCGTCTCGTTGTCGGTGAGAAGGTTGAGGCTCATCACCGGAATACCGCCCTTGGACTCCACCGGGTAGATGCCCAGCTCGCTGCCCATGGCCCGCTCGTGGATGCCGAACGCCTTGGGGATGGAGGGGCCGGTGATGTCGGCATCCAGAATGCCGACCTTCTTCCCCCGCTTGTGCATGGCGGCCGCCAGAGAGGAGGTCACCAGGCTCTTGCCGACGCCGCCTTTTCCGCTGACCACGGCGATGACTTTTTTGATGTGGGAGAGGTCATGGGGCTTGGCCTCAAAGCTCTGGGGTGCGGTGCGCTCCCCGCAGCTCTGGCCGCAGGTGGAGCAGTCATGGGTACATTCGGACATGGTTGTCTCCTTCTTTCTGTTTTCTCCAGGCGCGGGGTTTCATCGCCGCGCTTATTTGTATTTGTAGGTGCCGCCGCCGATAAACTCCCGAATGAGAGAGGCGGGGGGCACCAGGGCGGGGTCCAGGGGCTCAAACCACCGGAAGGCGTCCACCAGCTCGTGAAGCTCTTGGTAGCGGGGGTTGGCGGGGTCCACCCCCTCCAGCGCCTGGCGCAGGGGCTGGGCGTAGTGGGTGAACACCGGCACCTCATAGCGCAGGGAGGAGTCCAGGATGATATGGGCCCGGCTCTTAAAGGGGGAGATATAGAGCTTCTCCCCCCGGCGGACATTGTGCCACATGGACATCGTCTCAGTGAGGTCGGTGCCCCGGAAGTTCAAATCCCGCACCGCCCGGCGGGTAATGCGCATCCAGGTGCCCTTGAAGCGCACCGTCTCCCCCTCCACAATGTTGGAGCGGGCGGAGATATAGAGGGTGGTGGCCTCCGGGTGGCGTCCGGCGATGTCGTCGTTGAGGGCGTGGATGCCCTCAAAAATGGCAATCTCATTTTTCCCCAGGCGCAGGGGCCGTCCCCGGGCGTCGTTGCGCATCTGGCGGGAAAACTCAAACTTGGGGATAATGACCTCCTTCCCTTGGGAGAGGTCGGTAAAGGTCTCATCCAGCAAATCCATGTCCAGCAGCTGGGGAGATTCATAGTCAATCTCCCCCTCCGGCGTGCGGGGGGCGGTCTTGCGGTCCAGGGTCTTGAAGTAGTTGTCCAGAGAGATGGTGTGGGAGGTAATGCCCCGGCGCTCCAGCTCCTCCTCCAGCTTGAGGGCGGTGGTGGTCTTGCCGGAGCCGGAGGGGCCGGACAGGAGGACAATGGGGCTCTCGCTCATGCGGGCGAGAATGCGGTCCACCGCCTTTTCAATCCGGCTCTGGTACACCCCATCGCACTCGGCCAGAAAGGCCGCCGGGTTATCGTGAATCTTGCGGTTAATCTCTTCCAGTTGGTAGGGCATGGTATCTCCTTTCCGATAGCAGGCTACCCCTCCTGCCGCAGCGCGGCCAGGAAGTCCGCCGCCTGCCGCTTGCCGCGGCGCAGCTTCTCCAGGCTTTCCACATACTCGTGGGGGTATTTTGGGTTGGCCAGGCGCTCAATGCGCCCGGTGTGGGGGTGGACCAGCTTGGTCACCCCACCGCCCCCCAGAGATAGTATGGTATGCAGCTCCTCCATCATGCAGATGTTATAGAGGCTCTCCCAGCCGGGGCGGCTCCAGCCCACATTTTCAAAGGAGCCGGACATATATTTCTGCCGGTAGAGGTAGTAGGGCCGGTAGTCCTCCCGGCGCAGGGCCGTCCACGCATAGGAGAGCATCTCCTCCACCGCTTGGGCGGTGGGGAGGATGGGGCCCTCCCCGGTGCCGTCTCCCATGAGGCGGGAACCCTTTTTTAGGGCCAGGGTGTGGACGGTCACATTTTCCGGTACCAGCGCCAGCACCTGGTCCAGGGAGGAGCAGAAGCCCTCCGGGGTATCCTGGGGCAGTCCGGCAATGAGGTCCATATTGACGCAGGGAATCCCCACCGCCCGCACCAGCTCAAAGGCTTTTACAATATCCCGGGCGGTGTGGGCCCGGCCCATGGCGGCCAGCACAGAGTCCTGCATGGTCTGGGGGTTTACCGACACCCGCTGGGCCCCGCTGCGCCGGATGGCGGCCAGCTTGTCGGCGGTGATGGTGTCGGGCCGCCCCGCCTCCACCGTGTACTCGGTGCAGCGGGAGAGGTCAAACTGCTCCCCCACCCGGCCCAGAAGGGTCTCCAGCTGGGGAGCGCTCAACGTGGTGGGGGTGCCGCCCCCCACATAGAGGGTGCGCACAACATAGCCCGCCCGTTTCAGCTCCGCGGCAGTTATATCCACCTCCTGGAGCAGCACCTCCAGAAAGGGGGAGAGCAGTTTCATGGTCCGCCCCACATCCGCCGAGACAAAGGAGCAGTAGGCGCACCGGGTGGGACAGAAGGGGATGCCAATGTAGAGGGACACCTCATCCTCCCGCAGGCTGCGCTTGGCGGCCAGACTGGCCTGGGCGCAGTCCATGGCCAGCTCCGCCCGGTTGGGGGACACCCGGTACACCTCTTCCAGCTCCCGCCGGGCCTCCTGGGGGCTAGCCCACCGCTCCATGGCCCGGGTGGGAATCTTCACTGGACGCACACCGGTGAGGGTCCCCCAGGGGGGCTCCTTCCCCAGGGCCGTCACTCCCGCCCGGTAGAATGCCAGCTTCAAAATCCGCTGGCACGTCCGGTCCCACACCAGCGCATCCTCCCGGGAGATGGCGGGGGTATGGGCCTCCCCCTGGGTGTGCTGTCCCGCCCAGATAAGCTCCGCCTGGGCCAGCAGCACTCCGTCTGCCTCCTCCAGCGTCAGGCGCACCCCGTTTTCCCCCTCGACGAGGGGGGCATACTGGGGGCGCTCCTCGGGGAAGAGGGTGAGCATCATCTGCTCGGCGGCGTATTTGTAGTCGTGGCCCTGGAATTCCAGTCTCATGCCTGCTCCATCGCTTCCTTCAGATAGAAATTGTACTTGCGCTCATGGTCCAGGGTGGAGGGGTCCATGTGTCCGGGCAGGACGGTCAAATCCCCCTCCAGCGCGCCCAGGCGCTTTAGGGATGCCTTCATATCCTCATAGCTCCCGCCGGGCAAATCGGTGCGGCCCATGGAGCCTTTGAAGAGAGTATCGCCGGTGAAGAGGGTGTTTCCCGCCCGCAGCACCACCGAGCCGGCGGTGTGGCCAGGGGTGTGCAGCACCTCAAAGTCCAGGTCACCCACTTTGACATGGTCGCCGTCCTCATAGAAGGTCAGCTCCCCCATCTCCTCAATGTAGAAGAAGGGTTTGGTCATTTTGGCCTCAGCGGGATGGACATACACCGGAACGCCGGGCAGCTCCTTACGCAGCGCGGGAATACCCCGTGTGTGGTCATAGTGGGCGTGGGTAAGCAGAATCGCCTTTACCGTCCAGCCCTCTTCCCGCACCGTCTCCAGAATATGGGGGTTAAACGCGCCCGGATCGATGATGGCGCACAGCTTGGCCTTTTCATCCGCCACAATATAACAATTGGTGGCCACTTCCGTCAGAAATACGGTTTTGATTACCATAACAATCACCTCATATTACATCTGGTCCGTGTCAAAGAGAATGGTCACAGGACCATCATTCTGCGAGAACACTTGCATATCCGCGCCCCACAGGGCTGCACCCTGCGGGGACCCCTTTTTCTCTTCATCTGCTCGGGCGGAATGAATCCGCCCGGCATCAAGGTTTTGCTATGCAAAACGCTTGGGACGCGCCACTCGGCGCGGGCGGCGCGGACGTTCTTTCCTCACATCTGGTCGGTATCAAAAAGAATGGTCACAGGACCATCATTTTGCGAAAACACTTGCATGTCCGCGCCGAATTCCCCGTGTTCTACGGGGAAGCCGCGCTGGGCGCACTCGGCCATAAAGCGCTCATAGAGGGGCTTGGCCAGCTCCGGCTTGGCCGCACCGGAAAAGCTGGGACGGCGGCTCTTGGTGTCGGCAAAGAGGGTAAACTGGGAGATGACCAGCAAGCTCCCCCCCACCGCCTCCAGATTACGGTTCATCTTTCCGGCCTCGTCCTCAAAGACACGCAGGCCGCAGATTTTGTCGGCCAGTTTTCCTGCCTGGGCCTCGGTATCCCCCGGCCCCACTCCCAGCAGGACCAGAAAACCCTGGCCAATGGCGCCGTTCACCCGCCCGTCAATCTCCACCCGGGCCTCTTTCACTCGTGTCACCACGGCACGCATGGGACCTCTCCTTTCTCAGTTCAGCGGTATTCCCGCGTCATGCCCCGGGCATAGAGCGGGTCAATGTCAAATTGGACGGTGTCTCCGGCGGAGCACTTCAAATCGGTGACATCCAGCAGAGTCTCTACCGCCCCGATTCCCCCGAGCACCGGCACCTTCTGGCCCGCCACACGCATGGTCAGGTGGTGGGAGCGCCACCACCGGCGCACCATGGCCCAAAAGCCCGTCTCCCGCAGACGGCTCACCCCCAGGCCGTTCTGATACCCCACCGGCAGCACCGCCACCCGGGTGGGGCGGCGCAGGCGGATGAGATTGCCGCCGCTGCCCACGGTGTGCCCTCTGGGAAGCCAGCGGGTCTCCTGAATGGAGGCCTCTCCATAGCCCACCCGCACCAGATTATCTCCCCGCCGACGGCGGCACCGGCCCAGCACCACCGAGCCGGCCCGCACCGCGTCCATACGGGCAAATTCATAGTGCAGCAGGGCGTAGGACCCGGCGGCGTGGACGACTCCCGTCTCAAATCCCGCCTGGCGCACCGCCTCCAGCACCCCTTCAAAGGCGCGCAGCTCGGCACTGGCGTCCCGGCCATCGGCGTGGACGGAGCGAATCTGGGTGAACATGCCCGAAATGGCCACATTGGTGAGATTGCGGTACACATTGACAATCTTCTCCGGCTCCTCCGCCAGAAAGCCGCCAAAGCCCAGGCCGGTATCCACCTGAATGTGGGCCTCCGCCACGGTGGAGCGCTCCTTGGCCGCGCTGTCCAGGGCCAGGGCGCTCTCCACGGAGCCCACCGTACACACCACGTCCAAATCAATGAGCTGGTTGAGCTCCTCCCGGTCGGTGGAGGCGCGGAGCATGAGAATCTCCTCCTCCACCAGCCCCGCCTTGCGCAGGGCCTTGGCGTCCGCGAGCTCGTTGACTGCAAAGCGGCCAATGCCCTCTTCCCGCAGCAGGCGGGCCAGCTCCACTGTACCGGCGCCTCCTCCATCTCCGGTGAGCACCCCGTAAATCCCGGCGGGACCGGCCTTTTCCCGCACCACCGCCAGATTGTGTTTCAGAGCTTTTTTCTCCAGAACCAGTGTTTTCATCGGCTCCCTCTTTTCTCTGCACCGGGCCTTTTCTGGGTTTGAATGGTTCAATTCCACATTATAATCGGTTTCCAACAGGGCGTCAATTGCCTTTCCCCCGCCAGTGTCCCCCCACCCCGGCCCCGCAAATTTCCGTACATTCCCCCCCGGTCGTCTGCTTGTATCTTGGGCGCGAATTTGGTATAATAAAGAGTAATTCTAATTTTGGACCTGGAAAGGGGGGAGTGGAGTGAAATATCAGCAGTGGAACCGTCCCATGGATGACCCGGCGGGCCGCGCCGCGCTGGAGCGCTCCGGCGTCCCCCCTCTGCCCGCTCTGGTCCTCTCCGCCCGCGGGGTGGACTGCCCGGAAAAGGCCCGCGCCTTCCTCTCCTGCGGCCTGGACCGCCTGCTGGACCCCTTCCTCCTGCGGGACATGGACAAGGCGGTGGCGCGCATCCGCCAGGCGGTGGAGCGCGGGGAGATTGTCTCCGTCTATGGGGACTACGATGTGGACGGCATCACCTCCACCTGTCTCCTCACCAGCTACCTCCGGGAGCTGGGCTGCACCGTCATCCCCCACATCCCCGACCGCATGGAGGAGGGGTACGGCGTCAGCCGCTGCGCCCTGGACGCCCTGGCAGCCCAGGGGGTGACGCTGATTGTGACGGTGGACTGCGGCATCACCGCCCTGGAGGAGACGGCCTACGCCGCCTCTCTGGGGATGGATTTGGTTATTACCGACCACCACGAGTGCAAGGAGGCGCTGCCCGCCGCTGTTGCGGTGGTGGACCCCCACCGCAGCGACTGCCCCTACCCCTTCAAGGCCCTGGCCGGGGTGGGGGTGGCCCTCAAGCTGGCGCTGGCCCTGGAGGGGAAAGCGGGAGCGGGGGCGCTTCTGGAGCGGTACAGCGATTTGGCCGCCATCGGCACGGTGGCGGACGTAATGGAACTCACCGGCGAAAACCGCACCATCGTCAACCTGGGCCTCGCCTCCATCCGCCGCACCAAGCGGCCGGGGCTCAGCGCCCTGCTGCGGGAGGCGGGCCTTCTGGAAAAGCCCCTGACCTCCATGGCCATCGGGTACACTCTGGCCCCCCGGCTCAACGCCTCGGGTCGGATGGGCTGCGCGGATTTGGCCGCCGAGCTTCTGCTCACCCAGGACAGCGCCCGGGGGGAAGAGCTGGCCAAGACCCTGTGCGCCCTCAACCGGGAGCGGCAAAATATCGAGGCGGACATCTTCGCCCAGTGCGTGACGCTGGCCGACGCCCTCCCCCCGGAGGAGCGTCTGGCCCTGGTCCTCTCCGGCCAGGGGTGGCACCAGGGGGTGGTGGGCATTGTGGCCTCCCGGCTCAGCGAGCGCTACTCCTGCCCCACCTTTATGATCTGCCTCCAGGACGGCCACGGCAAGGGCTCCTGCCGCTCGTTCGGCGGCTTCAATCTCTTTGCCGCGCTGGAGCAGTGCGCCGACCTGCTGGAGGGCTTCGGCGGGCATGAGCTGGCCGCCGGATTTACCATTTTGGAGGAGAACATCCCCGCCTTCCGGGCGCGGATGAACCGTCTGGTCTGGCAGGAGACCGGCGGGGAAGAGATGGTCTCCACCCTCTGTCTGGACGCGGAGATCACCGACCTCTCCCTCCTCTCGCTGGAGGCGGTGGAAACGCTGGATTTGCTGGAGCCCTACGGCGCGGGCAACCCCAAGCCGGTGTTTCTCCTCTCCGGCTGCACCGCCCTGTCGGCCAGCGAGGTGGGCGGCGGGCGGCACCTGAAGCTGCGGGTTTCGGCGGGCGGGCAGGTATTTGACGCCATCTTCTTCTCCGCCACACTGGCCGACACCGGCGTGTCCGCTGGGGACCGGCTGGATTTGGCCTTCACCCCCCAGATCAACGAGTACCGGGGCTGGCGCTCTGTCCAGCTCCAGATCACCGATTTGCGCCCCGCCCTCACCCGGGCCCAAAGTGAGCGGGCGTTATATGAGCGCTTTGTCCGGGGAGAGCCCATCTCCCCCCGTGAGGCCGCCTTCCTCCTGCCCAGCCGGGAGGAATTTGTGGTGCTGTGGCGCTATCTCAAGGAGCACAGCGGCCCCGCCGGCGTGGAGGAGACCCCCCGCCGCCTTACCCGCAACCTCTCCCGCAGCTTCGGCCGCCACGCCCCCTTCCCCCGAACCATGATCTGTCTGGAGGTCTTTGACGAGCGGGGGCTCATCCGTCTGGAGCGTCGGGGGGAACAGCTCTCCATCCACCTGCACCACGTCGGGGGCAAGGTAGATTTGGAGGAGAGCGGCATTCTTCGCCGGCTCCACCAGCTGATGGAGCCCTCTTCTGACACATCCTCCCCCGCTCCGTCCGACGGCGGAGCGGCCGGGTATTCCTAAAAAGGCGGGACACGGGATCTGTCCCGCGCTCCCATCTCGGCCGCCGCTCGCCGGAAGAGCGGCCGGCGCCCGGCGCGGCTCTCTCCGCCCCGGCGTCTGAAAGGAGGTTGGTATGGACCCTATCCTGGAACGCTATCAGGCTCTGGAGGCTCAAATCAAAACCTATAACCCCGCTCTGGACACCAAGCGGCTCTATGACGCCTTCTCCTACGCCGACAAGGCTCATGCCGGGCAGCTGCGCAAGGACGGCTCCCCCTATATCACCCACCCTCTGGCGGTGGCGGAGATTGCCGCCGATTTGGAACTGGACACCGAATCCATTATGGCCGCCCTCCTCCACGACACGGTGGAGGACACCGACGCCACCTATGAGGACATTGCCAAGCTCTTCGGCAAGGACGTGGCCGACCTGGTGGACGGGGTGACCAAGCTCACCCGGGTGCAGTACGTCTCCAAAGAGGAAGAGCAGATGGAGAACCTGCGCAAGATGCTCATGGCCATGGCCAAGGACATCCGGGTCATCCTCATTAAAATCTGCGACCGGCTGCACAACATGCGCACCATGGAGTACCAGTCCCCCAAAAAGCAGCGGGAAAAGGCCCTGGAGACCATGGAGATTTACGCCCCCATCGCCCACCGCCTCGGTATGCAGCGGGTGAAGTGGGAGCTGGAGGACACCTCCCTCAAATACCTGGACCCGGTGGGCTACAAGGAGATCAGCGACGAGCTGGCCAACCGGGCCGCCACCCATGAGGAGTTCATGGCCTCCATCCAGAAAAAGATTGAGGACCGTCTGAAAGAGGAGGGCGTAAAGGCCACCGTCTATGGCCGCATCAAGCACGCCTACTCCATCTACCGCAAGATGTACACCCAGAACAAGACCATGGACGAGATTTTCGATCTCTACGCCTTTCGGGTGATTGTGGACGATTTGGCCGACTGCTACACAGTGCTGGGCTGTGTCCACGACCTCTTCAAGCCCATTCTGGGCCGGTTCAAGGACTATATCGGCACCCCCAAGCCCAACATGTACCAGTCCCTCCATACCACCGTCATTGGCCGGGAGGGCGTCCCCTTTGAGATTCAAATCCGCACCTGGGAAATGCACCACACCGCCGAGTACGGTATTGCCGCCCACTGGAAGTATAAGCAGGGCATGGCCAACACCAAGCTGGGCAGCGAGGCCACGTTTGAGTGGGTGCGCAAGCTGCTGGAAGCCCAGCAGGACACCGACGCTGAGGAATTTGTGCGCACCATGCGGGTGGACCTCTTTGCCGATGAGGTCTTTGTCTTTACCCCCCAGGGGGACATCATCAACCTGCCCGCCGGGGCCACCCCCATCGACTTTGCCTACTCCATCCACTCCGCGGTGGGCAACCACATGACGGGGGCCAAGGTCAACGGGCGGATGGTGCCCTTCGACACCCCCCTCCACAACGGTGAGATTGTGGAGGTCATCACCTCCAAGGCCGCCCACGGCCCCAGCCGCGATTGGATGAACATCTGCAAGTCCAACGAGGCCCGCAACAAAATCCGCCAGTGGTTCAAAAGGGAGCGCCGGGAGGAGAACATCGCCACCGGCCGCGCCGCCTTCGAGTCTGAGCTCAAGCATGTCGGGCTCTCTCTGGGGGCCATCACCGGGGAGGATGTGCTCCCCTTCGTGCTGAAAAAAGTGCGCTTTGGCTCGCTGGATGAGCTGTACGCCGCCATCGGCTACGGCGGCATGACCGCCCAGAAGGCGGTAGTGCGCATCAAGGACGAGCTCACCCGTCTCAACCGCCTGCAAACCGAGCGCCAGAACGCCGAAAAGGCCCTCTCTCAGGAGGTCATTCTCCCCGGCCGCTCGGTGGCTGTGGCCAAGGAGCCCACGCCCGCCAAGACCCCCCGCCACTCCGACTCGGGCATCGTGGTGGAGGGGCTGGACAACTGTCTGGTCAAGTTCGCCAAGTGCTGCACTCCGGTGCCCGGCGACCCGGTTATCGGCTTTATCACGCGGGGCTTTGGCGTGTCCGTCCACCGGGCTGACTGCCCCAACTGCGCCCCCGAAAAGCGCAAACCGGAGGAGGCCGGGCGCTGGGTCAAGGTGTCCTGGGTCACCGGGACCGATCAGCCCGCCGCCTATAAGACCTCACTGAGCATCGCGGCCAAGGACCGGGATGGCCTGACGCTGGACATCGCCATGGCCCTCTCCGTGGTCAAGGTCAAGGTGAACAGCCTCTCCGCCCGCTCCATGCCGGACGGCTATGCCACTGTGTCCCTGGTGCTGGAGGTCAAGGACCAGAGCGAGCTCACCTCGGTCATCAATAAGCTGGGGCAGATCCAGGGGGTCTACCAGGTCAAGCGGGCGGCGGGTTAAGCCGCGCCCTTTGGACTCCCCATACGGGAGCCGACTTCACTGCCATGGAGGCGTTTTAGAAATGGAAAACCGCTTTGTGCCCCTTCTGCTGGGGGCCGACATCAATGTATACAGCATGGCCCGGGCCTTTCATGAGGCCTACGGGGTAAAAACCGTGGCCTATGGCATGTACCCCTCCGGCCCCTGCTTCGGCAGCGACATCATCGACTACCGGGTGTGTGAGCACAACGACGAGCCAGAGGTGGTGCTGAAGAATGTCAAGCAGGTGGCCGCCGAGTTTTCCGACCGGAAGGTCATTCTGCTGGGGTGCGGAGACAACTACCTCACCTCCATCGCCTGCAACCTCCCCTACTTCCCCGAAAATGTCATCGCCCCCTATATTGACCTCTCCCTCATGGAGACGCTCATCCACAAGGAAAAGTTCTACGAGCTGTGCGACCAGTACGGCATTGACCACCCTGCCACCTTTGTGTATAAAAAGGGGATGGGCCACGACTTCACCCTCCCCTTCAACGGCCCCTTTGTGGTCAAGCCCGCGGAGAGCGCCACTTACTGGGACCACCCCTTTGACACCCAGAAGAAGGCCTATGTCCTCCAGACCCGGGAGGAGGTGGACCGGGTGCTGGATGAGATCTATGAGCACGGGTATGAGGACTCCCTCATCATCCAGGACTTCATCCCCGGCGACGACAGCTTTATGCGGGTGGTCACCAACTACTCCGGCGCGGATGGCAAGGTGCGCCTCATGTGTGTGGGCCATGTGCTGCTGGAGGAGCACACCCGCCACGGCATCGGCAACCACGCCGTTATCATCACCGAGCCGGAGCCGGAGCTGTGCGAGCAGCTGCGCCGCTTCCTGGACGACATCGGCTACACCGGTTTCTCCAACTTCGATGTGAAGTTTGACCAGCGGGACGGCAAATTCAAGGTGTTTGAAATCAACACCCGCCAGGGCCGGAGCAACTACTATGTCACCGGCGCGGGGTACAATCTGGCCAGATATCTGGTGGAGGACCGCATTGAGGGCAAATCCTGCCCCCTCACCATCACCAAAAACCGCCACATGTGGTGGGTCATCCCCAAGAGCGTGGCCTATGACTATGTGAACAAGCGCTACCACCAGGAGATGAAATCCCTAGAGGAGCGCAACGCCGTAGTAAACCCCCTCTTCTACAAGGCCGACCACAACCTCATCCACAAGCTGCGTATTATTAAGGACCAGTGGCGCTACAAGCAGCGCTACGCCAGCTCTATGGAGAAGGCGAAATGACAGAACAGCGCCTTGGAATCCTCGGCGGTATGGGGCCGCAGGCCACCCAGATTTTCTATCAGCGTATCCTGGACATGACCGACGCCGCCCGGGACCAGGACCATGTCCCCACCCTCATCTGGAGCGATACCCAGATGCCCGACCGCACCGCCGCCATTCTGGGGGGCGGAGAGCAGGCGGAGGGGTGCTATCAGCGCCTGCTGGCGGGGGCCAAGCTGCTGGAGGCGGCGGGGTGTACCATTCTGGGTATCCCCTGCAACACCTCCCACTACTTTGCCGACCGGCTCCAGGGGGAGCTCAAGTCCCTGCGCCTCATCCACATGGTACGGGAAACCGCCTCTGTCATGGCACAGAGCGGCTGTAAGCGGGTGGGCATTCTGGCCACCGACGGCACGGTGCAGACCGGGGTATACCAGCGGGAGTGTGAGGCGCTGGGCCTCACCTGCCCCGCCCTTCCGGCGGAAGTGCAGAAGCTGGTCATGTCCATTATTTATGACGAAATCAAGCGGGGGGAAACTGGCTCCCGGGAGAAGTTCGCCGTCATCGACCGGACGCTGCGCCGGGATTTGGGGTGCGATGGAGCTATTCTGGGCTGCACGGAGCTATCCGTCTACCGCAGCTATCACGGCCTGCCCGCCTACTATCTGGACGCCATGGACGTGCTGGCCCGCCAGTGCATCACCGCCTGCGGCTACCCCCTGCGTATGGTTTAGGAAAGGAGCACACCATGGAAACCCATATTCTGGTGGTGGACGACGAGCCGGAGATTGCCGCCCTGGTGGAGGTCTATCTCCAGAGTGAGGGCTTCACCGTCCACATCTGCGGCACCGGCACCGAGGCGCTGGCCCTGGTGCGGCAGCAGCCGGTGGATTTGGCCATCCTGGATGTAATGCTCCCCGACATCTCCGGCTTCACCCTCTGCGGTGAAATCCGCAAGGAGCACCACTTCCCGGTGCTCATGCTCACCGCCAAGGCGGAGGACACCGACAAAATCACCGGTCTCACCATCGGGGCGGACGACTACATGACCAAGCCTTTCAACCCCCTGGAGCTGGTGGCCCGGGTC
>DXDX01000098.1 GCA_019115265.1 Candidatus Flavonifractor merdigallinarum
CCCCGCCCTCTCAAGGGTGAACCGCGCCGGTTTACTTAATGTTACCGTAGGCGTTGACGGTAATAACCTTGGCATTATCCGCGGGCTCCACGGAGGTGTCGTTGGACACGGTGATGGTGCCGTCGTACAGACCGGCCACCAGCGCCTTGTAGTCATCCTGGGTGAAATTGTCATCCCACTGGGTGGACTCCATGGGCAGCTGGACATAGTTGGCCTCGGGATCATCGCCGGAGACCAGACCCAGGGTCTCAATCTTGCCGGCGTAGTTGGACCAGTTGTTGTTGTTGACAATCTCGTCCAGAATGTGCTGGGTGGTGGGGGCCAGACCCTTCATAGCAGAGGTGACGGTCATGCCCTCGCCATACTGGTCAATGATGGCAGCCTGGTCCACATCCACACCGATGACCTTGCCGTCCACCTTGGCGGCCGCCTCGGCTGCGGAGGTGTAGATGCCGCCGCCGCAGGCAAAGACCACTTCCACGCCCAGGGTCTGATACCAGTTGTCCATATAGCTGGTGATGTCGGCGTCACCGTTGAACTGGTTGCCGTAGACGTACTCCACCGTCACCTGATCGCCGATGCCCAGCTTATCGGCAGCGGCGTCCGCGCCCTGGATAAAGCCGTAGCCGTAGCGCATAACGGCGGGGACCGCCATGCCGCCCAGGAAGCCCAGGTGGGTGTAGCCCAGCTGCACCGCGGCGTAGCCGGCCATATAGCCGCACAGCTCCTCCTGATACACGGCGCAGTAGACGTTATCGGAGTAGTAGTAGTCGGTGACATTCCAGTTGTCGGGGTTGTAGTCGTACTCGCCTCCCTTGAGGGGCACACCGGCCTCCAGAATGTCGCCGGCGGCCACGTCCAGCGCCACAAACTTCACATCGGGATAGTTCTGGGAGGCCTCCACCACGGTGCCGCCGAAGGCATAGCCGGGCATGACAATGACATTATACCCATCCGCCACGGCGGCATCCACCATGGCCACACGCTCGGCGGTATTGTCGCCGTTGGGCTTATAGTAGTTGAAGGTCACACCATTGGCGTCGCAGAAGGCCTTGCAGGCCTCATAGGTGGTCTGGTTGAAGGACTGGTCGGTGATGTCGCCATAGTCGGTGATCATGGCGACCTTGTAGTCGCTGGCGGCGGAGCCGCCACCTTCGGGATTTGCGCTGTCTGTGGGCTTGTTGCTGGTGCCTCCACAGGCCACCAGACCCGCACTCATACCCACGGCCAACAGCAGAGACACGATCTTTTTGGACTTCTTCAATGTGATCGACCTTCCTTTCCGTACAGAAACAAGCTCCCAGCCGGAGGCGGCTTATCCGCATCTCTCTGGGCTGGGTACGGATTCATTATACAACATAACCGAAAAAAGGGCAACTCCTATTTACAAAAACAATTGCTTTTTTACAAATCTGTTAAATAAGTACAAAAAGGGCCCCGCTTCTCAGCAGGAGCCCTTTTTTTGCGTTAAAATCTTCTGGTATTTTTCACGAAGGCATTAGCCGTCCATCAGCTTGACCAGGGCGCTGGCACCGATGCGCTCCGCGCCCGCGTCCATCATGGCCTGGGCGGCCTCAAAGGTGCGGATGCCGCCAGAGGCCTTGACCTTTACACCGGGGCCGATGTGGGCCTTGAAGAGGGCCACATCCTCCACGGTGGCGCCGCCGGTGGAGAAGCCGGTGGAGGTCTTGATATAGTCCGCGCCCGCCTCGGTGACCAGCTCACAGAGCTTGATCTTCTCCTCCTGGGTGAGGAGGCAGGCCTCCACGATGACCTTCAGAATACGGCCATTGCAGGAGGCTTTGATGGACTTCATCTCATGGAGCAAATCATCCCAGCGCTGGTCCTTTACCCAGCCCAGATTGACCACCATGTCAATCTCGTCGGCGCCGCCGCGCACCGCGTCCTCCGTCTCAAAGACCTTCACCTCGGTGGTGGAGTAGCCGTTGGGGAAGCCGATGACGGTGCAGATTTTCAGATCGTTGCCCACATAGTCCGCCGCCTGCTTGACATAGGAGGCGGGAATGCACACCGAGGCGCACTCATACTTCTTACCCTCGTCACAGATCTGCTGAATCTGCGCCCAGGTGGCCTCCTGCTTGAGGAGGGTGTGGTCACAGTGTCTCAAAATGTCTTTTTTATCCATCTGCATATTCCTTTCTGTCCACAGTCCAAACTGGTCAGGTACATGCAATTATACCCTCTTGCACGGTTTTTGGTCAAGTGCCGTGTGCTCACTTGACCTCAATCAGCTCATAGGAACGGGTGCCCAGGCCAATCTTCTCCGCGTGGGACAGACAGGTCTGCCAGTTGGTCTCGGGGAAGTTGTTGCAGAAGTGGTCGTGGTGGTCGTGGAAGCCCTCCGCGTGCATCTGCTCGTCCAGCTGGGAGCCGGGGATGGGCTGCTGGCGCAGACAGGCGTCGGCGCAGGCCTGGTCCAGAGCCACCGGGTCGAAGGAGGCGAACATGCCCACATCGGGAAGAATGGGCAGATCGTTCTCCGCGTGGCAGTCACAGTAGGGGGAGATGTCAATGACCAGGCTGATATGGAAGTGGGGGCGGCCCCACACCACCGCCTTGGAGTACTCGGCAATTTTGGCGTTGAGCTCGTCGTTGGCGCAGCTGTTCACATTCTCAATGGCGTCAAAGTTGCACATCCCCAGGCACCGCCCGCAGCCCACGCACTTCTCGTGGTCAATGCTGGCCTTCCGGTTCTCGCCAAAGGAGATGGCGTCCTGGGCGCATTGCTTGGCGCACTGGCGGCAGCCCACACACAGAGACTGGTCCACCTGGGGCTTTCCGGCGTTGTGCTGCTCCATCTTGCCCGCCCGGCTGCCGCAGCCCATGCCGATGTTCTTCAGCGCGCCGCCAAAGCCGGTGGCCTCGTGGCCCTTGAAGTGGGAGAGGGAGATAAACACGTCGGCGTCCATGATGGCCCGGCCGATTTTGGCGTTTTTCACATACTCGCCGCCCTCCACCGGGACCTCCACATCGTCCGTCCCCTTGAGGCCATCGCCAATGAGAATCTGGCAGCCGGTGGTAAAGGGGGAATAGCCGTTTTCATAGGCCGCGTCCAGATGCTCCACAGCGTTCTTCCGCCGGCCCACATACAGGGTGTTGCAGTCGGTGAGGAAGGGCACGCCCCCCAGGCTCTTTACCACATCGGCCACCACCTTGGCGTAGTTGGGCCGCAGATAGGACAGGTTGCCCGGCTCGCCGAAGTGGAGCTTGATGGCCACCATCTTTTTCTCAAAATCAATATCGCCAATCCCCGCGGTACGGATGAGCTTTTCCAGCTTCTGGAGGAGGTTCATCCCGGGCTTGGCCCGCAGATCGGAAAAATACACCTTTGCCTTTGTCATATCACATCTCTCCTTATTTGCTGTCCGGCTTGCGAAAATCAGGCAGCAGATGGTTGACCGCCACCGCAACGACGATCCCTGTCACCGTCTCCACCACCCGACTGAGAAAATAGAGATACCGCTCCGGTCCCCCGTGGTTAATGAGCACCACACTGAGCACCACACAGCCCAGCGAGCTGGAGCTGGCCCGGCCAATGAGGTTACAGAGCCAGATCACCCCCACACACCCGGCGCCCAGCATCAACCCCAGCACAATCGGGTTGTGGATCTGGTCATCCAGAAAGAGGATCACAAGGCCAATCGCGCCCCCCAGCAGAGTGCCGATGGTGCGGGACACCCCCTGCCGGAAGGATTTCTCCACCGAGTCCTGCATACAGATCACCGACGCAATGCAGGCGTAAAAGGGCCCCACCTCACCGGACGGGTCCCACACCGGCAAAAAGAGAAAATAGCACACCATCACAGCCACTGCGGTCTTGATGTTGCGCATCCCCGGCTTGTGCCAATGGAGCTTCATGGCAATTCCTCCCCGCCGCTGCGCCAGGCGCACCAGACGGTGTGCGGCATATCCATATTGTAATAATGTTTAATAATATGTCCTTTTGGAATCATTCCATTGCGCTGGGCCACCCGCTGGGAGGGCAGATTGTTGTCCCGGATGATGGAGCACACCCACAAAAGCCCCAGACGCTCAAAGGCGTAGTCCATACAGCCTCCGGCCCCTTCGGTGGCATACCCCATACCCCAGAAGCGGCGCTTGAGGAGGTAGCCCACTTCCGGGACCTGACGCCCCTCCCAGCTCTGGAGGGTGAGGCCAATCTGTCCCACCAGCGCCCCGCTCTCCCGGGAGACCGCCGCCCACAGGCCAAAGCCGTCCTCCCGGTAACGCCGGATCTGGTTTTCCAGCCACCGGTCCACCTCTTCGTCTGAGAACGCGTGTTCATAGGCGTACATGGTCTCCCGGTCCTGGAGAATCTCGCACAAATCCCCCCGGTCCTCCCAGGTGAGGGGGCGGAGCACCAGGCGCTCTGTCTCCAAAATAGCCCCGCTCCGCTCTATGCGGTCCATACTTAGAAGGACAGGCCCAGCCCGCCGGTAATCTGCTGCATGGAGTTGGCCGCGTCGATCTCGGCGCTGCGCAGGGCCTCATTCACAGCGGCCACAATCAGGTCCTGGAGCATCTCCACATCCTCCGGGTCCACCGCCTCGGGGTCAATGGTGAGGGCCTTGAGCTCCCGCTTGCCGGTGACCACCGCCTCCACCACGCCGCCGCCGGCCTGGGCGGAGTACTCCTTCTCCTGGAGCTCCGCCTGCATCTTCTGCATATCCTGCTGCATCTTCTGGGCCTGCTTAATCATGTTCATGTTGATGCCGCCCATGCCCCCCATACCGGGGCGTCCAAACCCTTTTGCCATCGGTTGTTCCTCCTTATGAATCGGTCGTACTTCTATTCAATGATCACATTGTCAAACTGTTTTCCCGTCTCCACCAGCTCGTCCAGCCGGTCCCGCTTGGCAGCGGCGCGCTTCTTCTGAGGCGCGGCGGCAGGTGCGGGGCTTCCCCCCACCGAAACCGTACAGCGCACCGGATGGCCCAGCATCCGCTCGGCGGTCCGGGCAATACTCTGGAGCACCTCCGGGGTCCCCACCATGTTTTTCATAAAGTTCCCGTCCAGCCAGATGGTGAGCACCTCCCCCTCCAGCCAACCTTTCACAGAGGTTGAGTTGCAGAGGAAGGGATAAATGCTCATGGGCACCACCCGGCGCAGTTCCGCCACCAAATCCGGCCAGAAAGTGCTGTCTCCCCCTGCGGACGGCGCACGAACCGGGGCGCTCTTCTTGGGGGCAGGGGGCGCGGCAGGCGCTGTCTGCTGAGCGGGGGCCTCATCCTCCCACAGCGGCTCCTCGGGGAGCGGCGGGCGCTCCTCCTCCCAGGGGGGGCGGTCCTCCTCCGCCGGAGCGCTGGGAGCGCTCGACCCCTGCTCCACCGGAGCAGGCGTGGAAACCGGCGGCGCCTCCTGCTGCCTAGCAGGGGCGCGGCGGGTGGTCTTTTTCGTCTTGGGCGGCGCCTTCTCCCCGCTGTCCGCCGGAGCGGCCTGGACCGGCACTCCCCCGGCAAGACGCTCCTCCAGGCGGGCCAGACGGGCCAGAACCCCGGCGGGGCTGCTGTCCAGGGTGGTGTCGCACAGACGGATGAGGCACAGCTCCACATCGGTCCGGCGGTTGCTGCTGCGGGGCAAATCGTTGGCGGTCGCCTGGAGCAGCTCCACCATCTGCATCAGCCGCCGGGGCTCCAGCGCGTTCGTCAGGCGGCGGAGGGTGGCCTCGTCATAACCGCCGGTGAGCAGGGCCGCGCCCCCTGACGGGGCGGTGCGGCGCACCAGCAAATCCCGGGCCAGGGCGGACAGCTCCCCCACCAGGGCCCCCAAATCCTTCCCCGCGGCGTACAGCCGCTCCAGCGTCTCCAGCGCGCCGGCGGTTTCCCCGGCGGCAATCTGCTCCATCAGCCGGGCGGTCTCCAGGTTGCCCGCCAGCCCCAGCGCGGAGAGGACCTCTTCCTCCCCCAGCGTGCCCTCCGGGCTGGCGCACTGGTCCAGCAGAGAGAGGGCGTCCCGCAGTCCCCCGTCGGCCAGACGGGCCAGCAGCGCCGCCCCCTCCGGGGTGAGGGCGATGTGCTCCTGCTGGGCCACATACTCCAGACGCCGGGCGATGTCTCCCGGCAGAATCCGCTTAAAGGAGAACTGCTGGCAGCGGGATTTGATGGTGGCGGGGACCTTGTGCAGCTCGGTGGTGGCCAGAATAAACATCAGGTGGGCGGGGGGCTCCTCCAGAATTTTCAGCAGCGCGTTGAACGCCGCCGTGGAGAGCATATGCACCTCGTCCACAATGTACACCCGCTTGCGCACCGCCGCGGGGGTGTATACCGCCTCGTCCCGCAGGGCGCGGACCTGGTCCACACCGTTGTTGGAGGCGGCGTCCAGCTCCAGCACGTCCAGAATAGAGCCGTTGTCAATGCCCACACAGGCGGGGCACTGGTTGCAGGGGTTGCCGTCCACCGGGTGCTCACAGTTCACCGCCTTGGCCAGAATCTTGGCGCAGGAGGTCTTGCCCGTTCCTCTGGTGCCGGTAAAGAGGTAGGCGTGGGACAGCCGTCCCGCCGCCACCTGCCGCTTGAGGGTTTCGGTGATATGGGACTGCCCCACCACATCGTCAAAGGTGCGGGGCCGCCACGTTCGATAGAGGGCCTGGTACACTGCTGTCACCTCGTCAACACACAATTCAACCCAAACAAAAAGGAGCGGAGGAAGCGGGTCCGCCCCGTCCCTCGCTCCTCTCCCGTTTTCGCCTCGCCCGGCACAGGGCAAGACCGCACACCGGCCTTTGAAGTTTCCGTTATGTCCGTTACCCTGACAGCCGGCTCAGGAACGGTCCTCCCGCGGCACACGGGGCGGTCCGCTTAGTGCTGCTCGGTTCCCCGCCTGACACGGTTCACGGGACCCCGTTGCGCGGGGCCGGTCCATCATCGCTGCTTACCAGGGTCAGACGACACAACGAAAATCCGGGGGCCGGGATTCATCCCTGCTGTAGCGGATTGCAGGTACAGGGCACCGCTATCTCCCCAACTAGTGCGGCCTTGCCGTGGGCCGGGCAAATGCGCCCAGCTTCGGAAAGCTCGTATTTGTTATCATACATCATTTTTGCCCAATGATCAAGTTCCAATTGCATTTTTGTGTGACAAATTCTGCGGCAATCGGGCGGGGACGGGAAGTCCCCGCCCGAACCATTTCCATTTCAGGGGAGATTTAGGCTGGAATGCCACCATTCCCGCCGCCAGGTGTATACCCCGCTCCCGCCGTACAGCGTCACGGACACACTGGCTCCGGGGGGCAGGCGCAGCTCCAGGGCCTGCGTTTCCTCCCCGCCGCACAGCGCCAGACCATAGGCCCCCGGCGGCAGGGAGCCAAAATACACCTCGCCGCCGCACAACAGCTGCCGCTGAGAGAAATCACATCCCTCCAGATTCCATAGACACACCCGGTCCAGAAGGCTCCAGCCACAGACCTCAACCCGGACTGCGCACCGGCTCCAGCGGGGAAAGGCACACAGATTTTGCTGCGCCTCTCCCTCCCCCCTCAGACAGAACGTGCGTCCGACGGTCAGGCCTCCAGCTTGGCCTTGACCAGGTACTGCCCGCCGGTGACACCGCCGAAGAGATACTTGCCCGCCGTATTGGTCTTGGTGGTGGCGACCAGGGTCTCCACACCGCCCACCATCTGAAAAAGCCCCACAAAGCAGCCCGCCACGGCGTTGCCGTTGTGGTCGCGGATGACGCCGCTGACGGTGCCGTTGTAGGTGCGGGTATCCACCGTCATAACCAGAATCATGTTGACAATGGAGCCGCGCAGAATGGTAGCCGCCATGGGGGCAGCGGCCTGGTAGCCCTCCGCGCTGGCCAGCACGGAGTATACGCCATCGGCCAGGTCATAGAAGGCAAACTCGCCGTCATCCACCGTATAGGTGGAGGCGACCGCCACGCCCAGCGCGTTCATCAGCGTCACCTTGACGCCGGACAGGGGGGTCTCCGTTCCCAGTTTGCTGACCTTCACCACACCGGCAATGGTGCCCAGTGCCAAGCTGGCCTCTGCGGTACAGCGCAGATTGGCCTGGAGCGTATCTCCGCCGCTCAGGGTAACCCCTGCTGCGTCACTGAGCAGATAGCCCGTCTTGACCGCGCTGACGGTGTAGCTCCCGGCCGGTACGCCGTCCAGGGAATAGGCCCCATCCGCATCGGTCATAGTGTGCTGGAACGGCTGCCCCTGGCTGTCAAACAGCTTGACGGTGGCGTCGGGAATGGGGTTAGTGCCGTCGGTGACCACGCCATATACGGTGCCCTGGGTCCCGGTGGTGGGGCTGAGGCTCAAATCAATGTTGGCCTCCTGAAGGCCGCTAATCTCAAAACTGGCGCTGTACTCCAGGCCAAGCAAGTCCTGCTTCACATCTGCCATGGTGCAATAACCTCCTGATGTGTTCTGCCCGGCGGCCTGCCGGCCGTCAGGCACTTACAGTCTATGCGCCTGTTGACGGGAGTGTGACGCACCCACTAGAAACTACGTTCGACATATGGTATAATGGCCCCAGCAATGTCTGTCTCAGGTTGGAACATGGTTAAAAAAGGAGCTGTCTGTATGAATCGTCTGAAACGTCTTGTCAAACCCCTGACCACCATTCTGTTGATTGCGGCCGTTGTCTTTTTTGTCAAGGGCTTTCTGTCCCTCTCCGACCTCCCCGCCGCCTCGGAGTATGAGGACGAGGGGGTACACACCTTCGCCGTGAAGCAGATTGTCCCGGTTCAGGTGAAAAACACGGCCAGAGGGCGGTCCCGGCGTCTCCACCCCACCAAGACTGTCTACATGATTGACTACAAGACCACCGACGGCTCCGGCTACCTGTGGCGGCGGGAGGGGAGCTCGGCGGAGTCTCTGGCCCGCCAGATGGCGGAGGACATGCCCACCGTGGAGCGCCGTGTACTCCTGCTCCCTGCGGATGACACCTATATCACGGTGGAGGCGGACCAGACCGCCGAGAGCTACACCACCCAGATGAAGCGGCAGTATCAAGTGATGATGGGTGTAGCGGCACTCTATGCCATCGTCTATGTGTCTGTCCAGCTTGTCCGCTACCAGCGCAGCCGCAACGCCACACAGGCCACTCTGTAAAGCGCCGCCCCACTCCACCGCGGAGAAAGGAACTTTATATGGCAATCATTGGAATTGATTTAGGCACCTCCAACACTCTGGCCTGTGTCTTTCAGGACGGACAGGCCCACCTCATCCCCAACCCCCTGGGGGGATTTCTGACCAAAAGCGCGGTGAGCCTGCTGGAGGACGGCTCCATTCTCACCGGCGCCCCCGCCAAAGAGCGGCTTATCACCCACCCAGACCGGACCGCCGCCTCCTACAAGGTCTTTATGGGCACCCAGCGGGAATTTGTCCTGGGCGGGCAGCGCTTCCGGCCCGAAGAGCTGTCCGCTCTGGTCCTTCGGCAGATTAAGGCCGACGCGGAGCGCTTTCTGGGAGAGGAGGTCCAGGAGGCGGTCATCAGCGTCCCCGCCTACTTTAACGACAACCAGCGCTGCGCCACCAAGCTGGCCGCGGAGCTGACCGGGCTGAAGGTCTCCCGGCTCATCAACGAGCCCTCCGCCGCCGCGGTCTACTACCGCTGGCACAACCCGGAGGCCCGGGACGGCAAGCTGATGATTGTGGACTTCGGCGGCGGCACGTTGGATGTGAGCATTGTGGACTGCTTTGAGAACATCATTGAGATTGTGTCCATCGCAGGAGACAACCATCTGGGCGGGGACGACATTGACCGGGCCATCGCCCAGGCGTTTTGTGAGCAAAACCACCTCATCCAGACCACCCTCACCCCTCAGGAGCAGTCGGAACTGCTGTGGCAGGCGGAGCGCGCCAAGCTGTCCCTCTCCCCGCCGGGTGCGGAGCCCACCACTTTGACGCTGGAAACCTCCTCTGGGGTCTTTCACCTCACCCTGGACCAGGAGCATCTGGCCCAGCTGTGCGCCCCCCTCTTCCGCCGGGTGGAAAAGGTGCTCCGTCAGGCGCTGGAAAACCACACCTCCGACCGCATCCAGCAGGTGGTGCTGGTGGGCGGCTCCGCCCATCTGTGGGTGTTTCAGGACTTTCTCACCCGCCTGATGTCCGTCCCGCCTATTATGGCTGCTGACCCGGACCGGATTGTGGCCATGGGGGCGGGGGTGTGCGCCGGCATCAAGGAGCGGCGGGAGGAATTGCAGGACATTGTGATGACGGATGTGTGCCCCTTCTCTCTGGGGGTGGGCACCTACAGTCACAAGCACGACCAGGAGCCCCACATGGCGGTGATTATCCCCCGGAGCAGTATGCTTCCCATCAGCCACAGCCAGCGCTTTTATACCCTGAATGACCGACAGGAGGCGCTGCGCTTTGAAGTCTACCAGGGGGAGGACTACTTTGTGGCGGGCAATCTGAAGCTGGGAGAGCTCCGGGTGCGGGTCCCCAGAGGGCCCGCTGGCTCCCAGTGGGCCGATGTCACCTTTACTTATGACATCAACGGCATTCTCCATGTCCAGGTGAAGGCCAGCGGCGGCGACTATCAGGAGACGGTGATTCTCAACCCCAATCTCCACCTGACCGACCAGGAGCTGGCGGAGGCTATGGAGCGCATCCGGCAGATTCAGCTCTACCGGGAGCAGGCCAATGCCCAGCCGCTCTTTGAGGAGGCACTGGAGCTCTTCCGCCATGTGGACGGGTTCAACCGGGAGGCGCTGAGCCGGGCGCTGGAGAACTACGGTCTGGCGCGGGACTCCAACGACCGCATCAGCCTGCGCCAGGCGGAGCTGGAGCTGGAGGCCACCGTGAATCGCTGCCAGCGGCAGCTGTCTCAGATTCCCAGTCTGTTTATTCAGGACGAGCCCGACGAAGAGGACTTCTGGCTCGACGAGGAAGAGGAAGGAGAGGATGACGATGTCTGATCTTTGGTCCCTGCTGCAAATTCCCCCCACCCAGGACCTTGACGCCATCAAACAGGCCTACGCCCAGCAGAGCCGCCTGCACCACCCGGAAGAGGACCCGGAGGGCTTTCAGCGTCTGCGGGCGGCCTACCAGGAGGCGTTGAAGCTGGCCCGGCAGCCCGCCGCAAAAGCGCCGCCGGCCCCCGTCTCCCCCGAGCCTCAGACGCCCCCCATCTCACCGTTGGAGTGGGAGGCCCCGCCCATTTGGCCGGAGGAAGAGACGTTCTCAAAGGATACCGAGGACACAGTGGTGGACTTTTTCTTCTCCCCCCAGACCTCGGACCGGGACGCCTTCCGCACCTGCGAGGCGTTCCAGGCCTTTTCCAAGGGGTATGTCAAGGAAAACCAGAAGAACTGGAAATTCTGGATGGAGTATGTCACCTCCCCCGATTTTCTCACCGTCTCCCAGGAGGAGGGATTTTGCGCGCTCCTTCTGGAGACGGTTCAGGAGCGGCAGGAGACCTGTCCCCCCGGTCCTGCGTTTGTCAAAAGCCTCTTCACGGCCTACTGCCTCTCAGAGTTCCGGGATGACCAGTGGCAGCGCTGTTTCCGTACAAATGCCGCCGGGCTCACCGTCCCCAACGCCCTGTCGGAGCTGCTCGCCTCGGCCCCGCCGCAAAAACAGCTCACCGGCAACGACTACGCTATGCAGGCCGCTTTTCTCAACTACTACCATCTGCGCTCCATTGACGAGGGAATCGGCTGGAATGACCAGGGGCTTCACGCCCTCCAGAACGTCTTGGACCGCTTTTCGTCGGCCTATATCAAAGATAACTGCCCGGACCGCCGCATGACCGAGACGGCCCGTCACCCGCTGGGCCTGCGGCTGCTGAACCACTTCTTCGCCACCGCACATCTCACCCAAACTTGCTATGAAATTGCCTGGAACACCTATGGCCTCCAGCAGGTACTCATGGGCCGCAGTCAGATTTTATACGGCACCCTGCGCCAACTCTGCCTGGAGCGCTGTCCCGCGCTGGCCGCAGGCAAGCAGGAGCGCTTCCCGGAGGTCACAAAGGCGTACAATCTCCTCGCCTACGAGGAGAAACATCCAGATGAAGTAGACGCCCTCTTTGACCGGGAGGACACCCAGCGGGCGTTGCTCAACTGGTCCTATGTGGAACACAATGTCAAGAACCACTGGGTTGGGCCTTACCGCAGTCCTCACTTCTTACAGCGTCTGCGGGCGTTCTATGAAGCACACCCCGACGCCCCCTACGCCTCCGCCATTTTGAATGAAATTCAGTGGGTCATCACGCAAAAGCAGCAGATGGATGTGGACCGGGAGGACGCCCTGGCCCCCGCCGGGCCGGAGCGGATTTCCTTCACCTGCCGCCCCTTCCTGCGCCACTGGCTGAATGTGGCCTTCCCCCTGTGCCGGACCCTGCACCACTATCTGGAGCAGAATCTGCCCTACTCGCCGGAGTGGAGCGGCCGCCTGTTCTCCGCCGCCCCCACCTACACCCACACAGTCCCCCTGGACGGGGATATGGTGGAGCTGGTTCTGTTTCCCCACCATATTGAGTATTCCCTCCAGGGCCGGGAGCGGTGCCGCCCCTTTCTCACCCTCTCACAGCTTCAGGAGCTGAACGGAGATACCGTTCTGTGGCTGCTCCCTCTGGCTGTTTTCCGCCCCGATCAACAGGAGGAGGCCACCCGTTTTCTCTCGGACCTTCTCGCCCAGACCGCCCTGCCCCAGCCACATGTGCTCCCTGTCACCCAGGCGCTGGTGGGCGGGCTGACTCTGCCGGAGGAGGAAGAGAGCGGCGCCCCCCTCACCCTCTTCCAGGAGGCGGGGGACACCCTGTATGGCGCCCAGTGGTGGCCGGACGATCAGGAGATGCAGCTCTTCCAGATGCAGGACGGCGCCATGCTCTACCGCCCTGATTTGTATGAAAATGTGACCAGTGAGGAGGAAGCCCTCTCCCTGGGCCGTGAGCTGCTGTCCCAGCTCATCGCCCCGCCGCCACTGGACTGCTCCTCCCTGACGCACCTCCCGGAGCACGTCTATTTCTGGCCCAATCGGAGCTGTGAGGAGGAGATTTCCGGGGAGAACGTCACCGTCCCGGCCCTCAATGGGCTGTTTGAACAGTTTGCCGGCGGAGAGTTGTCCCGCCTGGAGCTGGCCTTTGACCCGCCCGTTTGGGACATCAAGTATGAGGCGTTCCCCGGCTATCCCTGCCGGCGCTCTCTAGTCTTTCTGTGCAAAGATGGCCGGGTGGCCTGCCTGTACTTTGACGATACCACCCAGTTTTTCTATGCCCTGAGGCGGGAAAATCAGAACATCGGACCGGAAAAGACCGCCTTTTTCAACCTGACGGAGGACAAACCTCTGCCGGAGCTGTGCTGGTTTGACTCTTTCTTCTCGCTCCAGTGCCATCTGAAGGACATTCTGTCTGTCTCCACCCTGCGCGACCCTAAAAAGGCCCCGCCGACGGGCCGGTATTTCTGGGCGGAATCATGGGGCGGCGTCTACCGCGCCAATCTGCGGGTGAAGTACATGCTGGCCAAGCGGGAAGTGGGCCAGTTCCACCTGGAGCGGGCCTATGTCCCCGTGGAGGTCCCTTTAGGCCCGGAGGCCTTCTCCGGCGGGGATGAATTGTCCCGCCGCTCTTCTCTGGAGCTGGAGTGGTACACAGACACAGGAGAGCACCAAATCCGCCCCATCGGCCCCTATGATAACGCCCTAGTCAAACAGACCTTCGCTCAGTTTTTCCAGGGCCAAGTGGTGCGCATGCGCCTGAGCTGGCCGGTCTTCCCCGCTCCCTACCGCGCCCATCTGGCTCCCGATGTCCTGGAGGCCAAGCTGAAACGGTGGGAGGGCAAGCCCCTCCAGTCCCACATCGTCCTCCTGCGGGATGGAAACGCCGCCATGCTGCTGTGCCTCCAAGATTTACTCCAGCAGGCAGAGTATTTTGTGGCGGACTATTGGACCTATCTGGATGTGGAGGGGAAAAAGTACCCCAAGGGCACCTTTTTGGGCAAGACCGTCCCCACCTATCTCATCCACACCGATTTCGTCCCCCTGCGCAACCAGCTGGACTTGATGCTGGACCACATGGACTGTCTGGCTGATGTCACCCACCGCTTCGGGACGTTTGCAGACGAAAAGCCGGTAAAAGCCCGGGATTATGAGACAATCCGCCGGGAATTTGTGCCGGAGGTCAGCGTAGACGAGAGCTGATTCTATCCTAATAAAGCTGTCTGCCCGTCCAAGCCGGGAGTTTTCGTCCTCGCCGGACGGGCGTCCTACGCGGACAGCGCCCAATTTCTTTTCGCAGAAAAGAAACCGGGGAAAGAAAAGGCGGAGAGGGGAACTTCTCGTTCCCCTCTCCACTCCCCTCCAAAAGGGCGGCCTTTTAAAGGGGGCCGCCCCATTTGTGGGTGCTAACTTATCATTTCTTCTGTGGCAACAGACTTTCCCAAATTGGGGTTACCTGTCTTGCATGGCAGTACAACACTCTCTTCATAGGCGAGAAGCTCATTTCAAATGGCACCGAGCCTGGGAAATCCCACCGCAGCAGACCCTTAGCCCGGTTGCGCATTGGGGGGAGTGCAGAGGGGGCAGCGCCCCCTCTGCGCTTTCTTTCCCACCGCTTTCTTTGGCAAAGAAAGCGGTGCCCCCGCTGGGTAAGCGGCCCGTCCGGCGAGGACAAAACCCCCTGCGTTGGGAGCGCAATTCCCTTTCAAGCCAAACGTGTTTTATTTCCCCACGGAAAGAGGCACTTCCACGCCGCAGATGAGGAGCGCGTCCATCTCCTCCAGTGGAATGGGCTGTTCAAAAAACGCGCCGTAGTCAGCCCGAACCGTGGGGGCGTCCAAATCGCCGCCGCCGCCGAAATTCCGGTTTTCAAAGCTCACAAGGCTGCCATCCGTCCGGCGCAGCTCCACCTGAAACTCCGACAAGCCATCCTTTAAAGAGCTGGGCGGCGCATTCAAATCCATATGGACGCTCAGCGGAGAGAGCTGAATCTTGCGGATCTGGTACTCGTCCCCCTGGTCCCCTGTTACGGTCAAATCTTTGACCGGCACAGAGACAGTGGTATCCCGGTAGCGCAGCAGAAAGTCCAGCTCCCAGCACCCATCCATCAGATCCGTGTAGCTCTCCGTGTCCTGATGGTAGACTTGCAGGTCCTGAAAGGTCACATGGACCCGCCGCTGGAAGAGGAAGGTGCCGCTGGTCCAGGTCTCCACAATTTGCACCTGATTGTCCGGCAAATCCTCCCCCCGCTGAATGGAATAGCCGCCGCCGCCGGAGCTTCTGTGCAGGGAGTTTTCCATCTGGTCAAAGCAAACTCCCTCTGGGATGGGCTGTCCGTCCTCCCGGGTGAGGGTGTACACCACCGCGATGTTGTAGCGGTCCCCAATCACTGCGTCCGCCGTCAGGGTGTACCCATTGACCGTGACAGTGGCCCCCACCGGATGCCCGATGCTGTCCACCAGCTCGGTCTGGCTGCCCCCATAGAGGGGCGCCAGCAGATTGCTCACCGCTCCATCGGCCAGCTCCGCGTGGACGCTGATACTGAGCAGCACCAGCACCGCCGCCAGCACCAACACCCGGCGCAGCTTTCCCCCCTGCCGCCAGGGCCGGGGCCCGTCCCCCGCCTCCAGCCGCTGCAGGGCCCGCTGGGCGGCGTCCTGGGGGGCATGTACATTGGAAAAGGCACGGCGGTATCGCTCTGCGTTATTCATCGTCCCATCCCTCCTTCAGCTGTACCTTGAGTTTCCCTCTCGCCCGGCGCAGCCAGGTGCGCACCGTGGCGGGCCGCACCCCCACCAGTTCCGCAATCTCCTCGGTGGAATAGCCCTCATAGTAGTAGAGGTCCAGCGTAATGCGGTGGTTGTAGGGCAGTGTCCGAACGGCGTCGTACAGAGGCCGGTAATCCGGCTCGCTGGGCGCGTTCATGGCCCAGGCTTCCTCTAAAGGCACCGTCTGGTGCCGCCGCCGAAAGCGCAGGACATTGCGGCTCTTATTGACTGCCACCCGCAGCAGCCAGCGCCGCTCATGCTCTGCGGTCTGAAAGGTCTGTTTGGTCTGGTAGCGCTCCAGCAAAACCTCCTGGAGCACATCTTCCGCGTCGCTGGGCTGAGCGGTCATGTGCAGCGCCGCCCGGTAGATGCTGTCCCCATAGCGCCGGGCGGTCTCCTCCAGTTCCCTTGGCTCCATCCTTCCACTCACTCCTTTCTCACCTATCCCTACACCACAGAGCCCCCAAATGTTTCACCCCGGAGAAAAAAATCTGCCGCCTCGGTCCGGCTGGACAAAGGCGGCAGATTTTAGTAGCTACATGGGGCATCTCGTTTACGGCTCAGCAAACGCCTGCTGGAGAGAGGCCAGAACCTGCTCCCGCTCAAAGGGCTTATAGACAAACCCCTTCGCGCCGATTTTATGGGCCTCGTTGATGGTATCATCATACGCCAGAGAGGAGACCATCAGCACCCGGGCCTTCGGGTCCTCTTTGAGAATCATGCGGGCCGTCTCCAGTCCGTCCATACCGGGCATCAGAATATCCATGGTCACCAGATCCGGGTTGACCTTTCCGTACTGTTCCAGGGCGTCCTCCCCGCTCTGGCAGCAGGCGATTACCTCATACTCGGTCCCGGAGAGGATCTTTTGCAGCTGCAGCTGAACAATGCGTGAATCGTCTACCACCATAATCTTTTTCGGCATTTGAGATCGCTCCTTCTTGTTGATAAATCTAGCACACTTTTTCCGTTTCGTGTGGAACTTGGTGGACCAATTGGGCGCCACCATCTTCTTTGCTTTTATAGTTGAGCACGCACATACAGGTGCCGTCCTCCTGAGGGACATAGCGGCCTTCACAGTAAGTGGGAATACGGAA
>DXDX01000099.1 GCA_019115265.1 Candidatus Flavonifractor merdigallinarum
GGAGCCAAACAGGGTGCCGCCCACGAAGCAGGCCAGTCTGACATAGTGTTTCATCATGGGGGTTTCTTCCTTTCTGCGATATACTTATTTGCGTTTGTAGCCGGTGATCATCACCATGACCATGCAGATCACGGCACCCCAGGCCCAGAAGCGATGTTGTTTCATTCCAATTTCCTCCTGTCCGGAAACAAACTCGTCCCTTCGCATATTAAGATATTATAGCAGAGGAAGAACTCCTTGTATCACCAAATCGGACAAGGTTATGCCGGTCCGGACATTTTTCGATACATGGCCGGTGTCATACCGTACTGCCGGTGAAAGGCGGCGGAGAACTGGCTGGCGCTGCCATATCCTACCGATTGGGCTACCCCCAGCACGCTGAGGGAGGAGTCCCGCAGCAGCTCCGCCGCCCGTTCCATCCGCCGCTGGCGCAGCCAAGTGTGAACAGGGAGACCGTACAGGCGGCGGAAGCCCTCCTTGAATGTGGTGGTGGAGAGACAGGCCCGGCGGCTCAGGAACGGAATGGTCAGGGGCTCGTCCAAGTGCTCCTCCATATACCGGCGGATCTCAGCCAACCTCCGCGCCGTCTCACGTTCCAACGCCAGAGTTGCGTCCTCCTGTTCTTTCGGATTGCAGAGCAGATAGAGCAGCTCCACCGATTTCCACACGCACCAGCGCGCACGCTCACTCTGGGGGAGACAGCCCAGGTTGGCAAAGGCCGCCCGGCTCCAGTCGGTTGGCCCCTCCACGGCACAGCCGCCCCGGCTGGCCATCCAGTGCCGCACCCGCCCTGTGTCCAAGGTCAGGCCGCCCAGCAGATCGCAGATGGTTTGCAGGCTCTCCCGGGCGCCCCGGGCATCCACCGCCACCAGAATGCCCGCCAGAGGGGCGTCCACGCTGGCTCCAGACAAATCGGAGAGGTCAGTGAGGAGGAGTACCTGCCGAACGGATGCCGTCAGTATTGTGTTGTCCCTCCGAGTCAGGGTAATTGACCCGGCCAGGCAGAACAGGGCCTCGAAGTGGAGGGGCTCCAACCGGAGGGGCAAGGAAACCGGCTCATCGTGCAGGGAGAACAAACAGGCCCGAGCGCCGGGCATCACCTGTGCCCAGTCCCCCCGGCCCTCCAGAAATTCCGCCAGCATTCGTCCGCCTCCTCTCCATGCCTCGCCGCTTACCGGCCGAACAGCCCCTTCTTTTCCCAGGGCTCCTTCCGGATCTCCCCTACCTCATAGCCGGTGGCGGAAATGGCCGCCCGCAGGGCATCCTCGTCCAGTTCCGTCTCCGCGATCACCGTGGTCTCCTTTTTGCTCCGGGATGAGCTGACCTTCTTCACCGGAAACGCCTTCCGCACCGCGTCGTTCACATGGCTTTCACACATGCCGCACATCATTCCGTTGACCTGAACTGTGTATTTCCACATTGTATGTCCCTCCTGTCTGTCTAAAAAAGTTAGAGAAAGCTAACTCACGAATATAAAAAAGCGCAACTATTCTGGCTGTCCTGCTCAACCCAGCGCCACGTCCAATGCCATCATCAAAGTGAAGCCCAGGGCGAAGGCCAGCGTCCCCACATTGGAGTGCTCCCCCTGGGACATCTCCGGGATCAGCTCCTCCACCACTACATAGAGCATAGCGCCGGCGGCAAAGCTCAGCAGATAGGGCAGGGCCGGGACCACCAGCCCGGCGGCCAGGATGGTCAGCAGCGCCCCCACCGGCTCCACCACACCGGAGAGCACGCCTCCGGCAAAAGCTTTGGCCTTGCCCATCCCCTCCGAGCGCAGGGGCATGGAGATGATGGCTCCCTCGGGGAAGTTCTGGATGGCGATGCCCAAGGATAAGGCCAGGGCGGCCATCATGGTGATCTGTCCCTCCCCGGACAGAAGGCCCGCATAGACCACTCCCACCGCCATTCCCTCGGGGATGTTGTGGAGGGTGACCGCCAGCACCATCATGGTGGAGCGTTGCAGTTGGGTGCGGGGGCCCTCCGCCTGCTGGCTTCGCTGGTGGAGGTGGGGGATCAGATGATCCAGTCCCAAAAGAAATAGGATACCAGCCCAAAAGCCGGTGACCGCCGGCAGGAATGCCCATCCTCCCACCCCGGCGGACTGCTCCATGGCGGGGATCAGCAGGCTCCAGATGGACGCAGCAACCATAACGCCGGAGGCAAAACCGGTCAGTCCGCGCTGCACCCGATCCCCCAGACCCTTTTTCAAGAAGAATACACAGGCAGCGCCCAGGGCGGTACCGAAAAATGGGGTGAGTAGGCTCCAAAATATCATTGCCCCATTCTTGTATCCCTCCTGTCCTTCGTCCGCCGGAGCAATTTTAATTCCCACTAATACAGGTAAATTATCTATCCGATAATTAGTATATGCTAACTACGATGTTTTGTCAAGAATTGTTCGGTATGCACTTACTGTCTACCGTCTGAACATATAGAGAGCGGATAGTTCACACACTCAAAAAAGATATAATTGGGGTAATCTCCCCTTGACAAACCGCTTTCCAGTAACGGATTCTGTAAACGTCACCCGTGTGCCGGATTGAGAGGATATAAACCGCCCCTCCCAATGGCCGGACATATTTTCGTTCTCCATGCGGAAGGCCCAGAACGTGGGTTCTTCACAAGCTGTCACAGTAAAGGTGGTAGCGTAGCCGCTCTTAGCATACTCCACAAAGGTGGTTTCAGAGAGCACCTCCACCCGCGCCAGATCACTGCGCCAGGAGGTGTCCTCGAAGTTGGTCACCACA